>CABZEW010000007.1 GCA_902524845.1 uncultured Alphaproteobacteria bacterium | reverse complement strand
CCAGAAATATTCCAGATGTTGCCGATAGAGCTTCAGAGGAAACAGATCGCGCATTAGAGCTAAGGACTAGAGATAGACAGAGAAAACTTATTTCCAAAATTGACTCTGCATTAAGGAGAATAGATGACGGATCCTACGGCTATTGCGATGAAACTGGCGAACCTATATCTTTGAAAAGATTGGATGCCCGTCCTATAGCTACGTTTAGTGTCGAAGCTCAGGAGCGACACGAGAGGCGCGAAAGAGATCATAGGGACGATTAGGCTAAAAGAAAATTCTAGGCGCATAAAACCAAAGAAGTTGGACGTAGCGATAATTGGAGCTGGAATATCTGGCTTATGCTCTGCACTTCTTTTGGAGCGGCTAGGCTGCAACGTTATCGTATTTGAAAAAGATAAGTACATAAAAAGTGAAGGAGCAGGCATACAAATTACCTCCAATGGCTTGTTTGTTCTCAAGAAGTTGGATCTGGATAGGCCAGTAGTTGAAGCTGGATTGAAACCTAATAAGTTGTGCTTGATAGATGAGAGTGACTTGAAAAGTATTGGGTGTTTGGAAATTCGGCACCGATTAAAGCGCCGCTATGGCAAGTCATTTATTACTCTTCATAGATCGCTTCTTGTAAAAATACTGTTTGAAAAAGTAAGAGAGAAAAAAATTCGAGTGAACTTTGGTTCGAGAGCACTCCCCTTAGTAAAAAAAGATCATGAAAATATTTATATATCATACAAAGGTAAGAAAATCGAAAAAGACCTCATAGTAGTTGCAGATGGAGTAGGTTCATCATGGAAAAGTACTATTTTTAGGGAAAATAAGACTCGTAACATTACACAATCTGCTTATCGATTTGTATTGAGCAACAAAAACTTACCTCCTATTTTTTCAGAAAATAACATCAATCTATTCTTTGGTAAAGGTAGACATTTTGTAACATATCCAACTGGAAAGAATGGAATGATTAACTTTGTTTTTTGTAAAAGAGAAAGTGGGCATACGGTTAACCATTGGAAGGAAAAGGTTGCAAAGCAGAAATTCTTAAATGATTTTGAACTAAATGAGATTCTCAAGCCTTACATCCCTGATGTAAAAAAGATCTATAGGTGGCCCGTAATTGAGAGCGGAATACCTGTTACAATACAAAAAAAAAATGTAGTGATGGTAGGCGATGCTGCTCATGGGATGCTACCTTATATGGCTCAGGGTGCTAATAAGGCTTTAGAGGACAGTTTTGAATTAGCCAATTGTGTAAAGGAGTTTCCATTAGACCTAAAGAAAGGATTAATCAAATACTCCAAAAAGAGAATTAAAAGAATATACCAATTAGATCGAGTTTCGAGGTTTAATGAAAAGGTATATCATTTGGAGCAAAAAGTGTTTAGAAAGGGGTTGTTTCTTTTTTTGAGATGCATAACAAGTCTCTTTCCAAATTTTTTTTTCAAAAGGCTTGATTGGATTTACAGGTATAAAGGTTGATTTACTTGTCACCAAGTAAAACCCAAACAGGAACGTGGTCCGATGGTTTCGCATGGCTTCTCAAAGTCGACTCAATCCAGCTATCTTCCAAGTTGTCAGCGGCAGTTGGGCTTAAAAGTATATGATCAATTCTAACCCCATTATTTTCTTCCCAAGCTCGATCTCTGTAATCCCATTGAGTATAGATTGAATTAGAGTTATCCAATATTCTGATTGCATCCAAGTATCCCAAATTAAGTAAGTAATGAAATTTTGTTCTAACTTCAGAATCAAATAATGCATCTTTCGCCCATTGCTTAGGAGACATGCAGTCGTCATATTGAGGAATAACATTAAAGTCTCCCAGAACAATAATCTCTTCCTCTGACTTAAGTGCCTCATTACAATATTCAACCAGTCTATCCATCCATTCCAATTTATAAACAAACTTTTCCGTATCTTTTGGGTTGCCATTTGGTAGATAAATACACATAAATCTTTTTCTCTTATAATAGACTTCTATGAAGCGTGCTTGTTGATCATCGTTATTGCCAGGTAAAACCTTGCTTGACAACTTAGCTTCCCCTTTTGTTAGGATCGCAACTCCATTAAATGATTTTTGTCCGTTCAGGTAACAGTTGTAACCAAGTTTTTCAAATATAGTTCTGGGAAAGTCTACATCCTGAATTTTTATTTCTTGAAGGGCTACCACATCGGGGTTGGTATCTTTAAGCCACTCAATTAGCGTGTCCATCCTCGCTCGTACACCGTTAACGTTAAAGGTGACAATTTTCATCTGCAATCTATTCAAATGAGGGTGAGAATGAAAAACTTGTGCCACATCCGCATGATGAGCTGGCGTTAGGGTTGCTAATTTTAAAACTTGAACCTATAAGCTCTTCCCTATAGTCAATTTCGGCGCCCTGCAGAAACTCTAAAGAGATTTTATCTATAATGACCTTACACTCGTATTTCTCAAAAACTTGGTCGTCTTCATTAACTTGGTCTACCATATTAAAAACGTACTGGAAGCCAGAGCAACCTCCACCTTTTACGGCAACTCTCAAAGTCTTGCTCTCACAAGAACTATCTATTTTTTTAAATGCTCTGTCAGTTACAGTTGGAGGTATTCTCAAATTCATATTTTCTTTCTTTGCATATACAGCTATAGCGTAATATATACTGGTCTAGTTAAATAGGCAAGTAGCGAGCATTTTTTTGAACATAGCGTCTGATCCCGATAAATCGTTAGGAAGAGTGTATCAAGAAGAACCTTGTTCTATAAGATCCATTTTCCAGAGAGACAGGGATAGAATTATCCACTCCAAAGCCTTTAGAAAGTTACAAAATAAATCTCAGGTTTTCTTTTCTACTACTAATGATGTTTTTAGAACACGACTGACACATACGATTGAAGTGAGTCAGATAGCAAGGACTATTGCCAAACATCTTGGTTTAAATGTTGATCTTTGTGAGACTGTCGCTCTTGCACATGACCTAGGTCATCCACCTTTTGGCCATACCGGCGAAGAGAGCTTGAATAGTCTTATGAAAGAGGTAGGAGGATTTGACCATAATTTCCAAACCCTTAAAGTGGTAACTGTATTGGAGCAGCAGTATTCAACGTTTTGTGGGCTTAATTTGTGTTTTGAGTCTTTAGATGGAATAGTTAAGCACAATGGGCCCGTAGATCAAAAAAATGAAACTATTAAGGTGTTTTGGGATGAAAATATATCTTTGGGAAAAGAAAAGGGCATAGGCCTTAATCTATTCCCATCTTTAGAAGCTCAAGTTGCGTCTTTATCTGATGATATTGCCTATTGTGCGCATGATGTTGCCGACGGGCATGAAGCAGGAATTTTATCTTTTATGAACTTAAAAAAAGCTCCATTTTTTGGAGAGTTATTATGTTTAGAACAACCGCTTAAAGGCTCAGAAACACTTTCGGTGGCTCAGGGATGTAGAGACTTAATTAGTTATTTAGTGAATGATTTAATTTTTCATTCATGTGAGAACATAAAAAATATCGAAAATAACTCTCCTAATTTACATGTAGGAAATCTTATCGAATTTTCCTCTAAGGCAAGAAAAAAAATAATGAAATTAAAGAAATATCTTTTTAACAACTTATACAGAAGTGAAGAGATTAATTTTATGAGGAGAGAAGCGGCGGATGTAGTGAATGTGTTATTTGACTACTATTTAGATTGCATGAATGATATACCAAAATCACTTTTGGAAAATAAATTTTATACAAAATTCAAAAGCTTGAGACATAGAAAATTAAATCTAGTTGGAGATTTCATCGCAGGCATGACTGACAAAGAGGCGCTAGAGGCTTTTGATAAAATAAGAACAAAAGTTAAATAGAAAGAAATTTGAGGGAGTGAAAATTGGATATTGTCAATATTTTACGAGATAAAATTCTTAATAGTGTGGATGAGTTGGTTGAGGAAAAAAAAATCCAGAAACCCTTTAACATCGACAATATTGTGGTAGAGCGGCCAAAAAAACAACATCAGGGAGATTATTCCACAAACGTGGCTATGGTTCTTGGAAAAGCGCTGTCTTCTAATCCAAGAGACATAGGTGAATTGATTAAATCTAAGATGGGTGATGAAGATATCATAGATGCTGTATCACTTGATGGCCCAGGTTTTCTAAATATCAAAATCAATCTTAAATTTTGGGATAGTCTTATCATCGAGATTATGTCAAACGACAAATCCTATGGGGAAGATAGATTTGGTAGAGGAAGAAAAGTAAATTTAGAATTTGTATCTGCTAATCCGACAGGCCCCCTTCATCTTGGACATGTAAGAGGGGCGGTGTTTGGGGATGCTCTCGCCAGACTTTTGGAATTTGTGGGTTTCCAAGTTACTAAGGAATATTATGTAAATGATGGTGGAGCACAAATTGGCATTTTAGTAAGAACTGTATATTACAGATACCTTCAAACTTTGGGAGACGACATTGCTCTTCCAGAGGACTCATATCCAGGGGACTATTTATTACCGGTAGCTGAAAAACTTTTAGATAAATACGGAGAGGAACTCAAAAATACCGAAGAGTTTGAACGAGATAAAATTATTCGTGAATTTTCTTTAGAATATATGATGAAAGTGATCAAGTCAGATCTAGCATCTTTGAACATTGAGATGGATAACTTTTTCTCCGAGCAAACAATGATTAATTCCAACGCAATAGAGACAGCTCTTAGCACACTTAAAGATAAGGGATTGATTTATAATGGAATTATCGAGGCACCTAAGGGTAAAACTCACACTGACTGGGAGGCAAGAGAACAAATGTTATTTAAATCAACTAAATTTGATGATGATATCGATCGACCCATCAAAAAATCAGATGGATCATGGACCTACTTTGCTCCTGACCTTGCCTATCATGCTGACAAACTTAAAAGGGGCTTTGACGTGGTTATAGATATTCTTGGGGCAGACCACAGCGGCTATGTAAGCCGTTTAAAAGCTGTAATTAATGCGTTTGCGGAAAAGAGAGTTGAATTCGAAGTCAAACTTGTCCAACTAGTTAAACTTATAAAAAATGAGAAAGTCCTGAAAATGTCAAAAAGAGCAGGCGACTATATACTTATTCAAGATCTCTTAGAGGAGGTTAACTCTGACTTTATACGATTTGTTATGTTAACTAGAAACAACGATGTTCCGTTAGATTTCGATATTGATTTAATGCTGTCAAAGTCAAAAGATAACCCTGTGTTTTACGTGAATTATGCTCACGCTAGAATTTCATCGGTCTTAAAGCGTGCAAAAGAATTAAATATGTGGCCATTATCTAAGGTAGAGGATTTAGAGAAAAGAACATTTCCATTAATAGAGAACGAGCTTACTTTGGTAAAAAAGCTATCAGAGTGGCCAAATGTAGTCAGACAATCAGCGAAATTTCATGAACCTCATAGAATAGCTTTTTATTTAAATGAGGTTGCTTCCTCTTTTCATAGTTTATACCAGTCCTCATATGAATCTGGCTCCTACAGGTTTATTGTTGAGGGAGCACAAGAATTGTGTGCCAATCGTTTGGCGTTGGCAAATTCCACTCAGATAGTCATAAGGAATGGGCTATCTCTTCTAGGTATTGTTCCTTTGGACGAAATGTACTAACATCATTAAAAAATGAGCGAACGGGCAGACAACATAACATCCTACACGGTAGAAAAAAAGACCGCATTATACTATTTATTATTAGTTGGAGGTTGGATGGTGAGCTGTATATCATTAGTGGTAATAGGGCTCATAGTATACTGGGCTATTAAAATTCCAGAAAAAAATGTGAATAGTTTGCCTATAATAAATGCTATAGAGGGAAATATTAGGGTTGAACCGGCCAACCCAGGCGGAAAATCATTCAACGACGAAGATTTATCAATTTATAAAGGTCTTGAAAATGCGCCCAAGATACCAGAAAAACATGCCATCGTTTTGAATAAAACTGATCAAAATTTTGTAAACCTTAGAAAAGAAATAAAGACCAATCAACTCACTAAAAGTGATAAGAAGGACTTAAGTTTAGCTATTGAAGATGCTCTTAAAGAGGTTGTCAATGCCGTTGAAGAAAAGAATAAATTTAAGACAAAAAATGAAGAAAGTGGAATTCTCAAACTTTATTTAGGGACATTCAGCTCTCTTCCAGAAGCCGCTGAGTTTAAAAAATTTGTAGAAAAAAGAAATGATCCTTTGCTGAAAGCTAACAACTTAAAAATTTTTGAGAGATTGGAGGGTGAAAAAAAATTATTTAAAGTTCAATTGATAAATATTAACTCTAAAGAAGAAGGCGAAAATTTGTGTTCAATACTCTCCAAAAGACAGTTCTCCTGCATACTGTTTAAGGAATGAGGTATTAAATAATAAATGGATGACACTACAAAATATTATGATGACCTCAAACCAGAGTTACATGTGAGTTTAGAGGGATTTGAGGGCCCACTGGACCTTTTGCTTACACTTGCGAAGAGCCATAAGGTGGATCTTAAAAAATTACAGGTAGGTATTCTAGCCGAGCAGTTCTTAGGCTATCTCAGGGATCAGAGATTTAAATCTAAATTAGAATTCGCTGGAGACTATCTAGTTATGGCTTCATGGCTCACTTTTTTGAAAAGTCAGTTAATCATTCCTGAGGATGAAAATAATGGAGATGATGTGGATAGAGTCAATGAATTATTGGCACTCAGGCTCCAAAGATTATCCTTAATAAGAGAAAAGGCTAAGTGGCTATTTGATAGACCTCAGCTAATGCAAGATTTTTTTCCGAGTAATATCGACAGAGATGAAAAAGTGATCAAAGAGGATTTATTGAAAGTTCAGATTGCTGATATCTTGAAAGCATATGTAGGAATTGCAGATAAGAAGAATTATGTAATATCATCAGGCTCCAAGGAGGAGTATTTGTTTTTAGACAAGGCTATTCATTTCATTGAGCAGCAGGTAAAGGAGTCAAAAACATTAATAAGTTTTTCGAATTTAGTTAAGAAAATCCATTTGTCATCAGGAATTAATGCAAAATTCTGTGCAGCGTCTATTTTTTGTGGGCTGCTAGAATATACAAAATTAGGAAAAATTCAAATGAAGCAAAAAAAGACCTTCGCTAATTTAGAGTTAGCTAAAGTCATAAATGGAATTAATGGTTAGTGGAGTAGATTTTGAATAAAAATGATGCAGAGAGAGTTATTGAAGCCTTATTATTTACTTCATCTGAGCCACTTTCTATTAATGGTTTAAAGAAAAAGTTGCCCCACAGCATTGATATTGGGGCAGTGATAGAAACGTTACAAAAACATTATGAAAAAAGGGGTATTAATTTAAAGCGTGTGGGCGGCGCGATCGTTTTCCGAACTGCTAAAGATCTACATCATCTGTTTATTACAAAGGAAGTAACCAAACGGAACTTATCAAGGGCAGCAAGAGAAACTTTGGCTATTATCGCATATCACCAACCAGTTACTAAGCTAGAAATTGAAGAAATCAGGGGGGTAAGTGTGGGGTCTGGCACTATTGATCTTTTGATAGATTTGGATTGGATAAAGTTTGGTAGAAGAAAATCAAGCCCAGGTCGTCCAATCACTTTTCAAATAACTGACAAATTTCTTGATTATTTTGATTTGAGTAGCGAGAAGGATTTACCGGGAGTTAAGGAACTTAGAGATCTTGGGTTGTCCGTAAAAAAATTAAATCGAGCTTAAGCTACTGCCAGTTTTCAAAATGTTTTGAAAGTTTAAGCGTTTGGCCTTGGTAATTAGATCCTATTAATTCTCCATACGTAGTATTTGGTTTGCTGGCTAACGTCTCATATATCAACTTGCCAATAATCTGACTATCTTCCAGTATAAAAGGAGTTTCATGACATCTTATTTCAAGCACAGCCTTTGACCGTTTGTCTCTTTTATTCTTTTTAAAACCAAAACCGGGGTCAAAAAATCCAGCATAATGTACTCGAAACTCACCCATTTTCACTTCATAAGGAACCATCTCTGCAGCAGTTTGGGGCGGTATGGTAATGTATTCTTTGCTTCTAAGAATATAGAATGCTCCAGGCGTTAAAGTTATGTAACCTTTTTTTGAGAATAGCCTTTCCCAAAAAGTTTCTACTTTGTAAAAGTTTAGCTTACTTAAGTTAATCGCTGGGCAGTTTTTTTTTGCCTTGAAACCAATTGGCTCATTTCCTTTACTTTTTAAGTTTACTGAGATTGTAATGCCCATATCTATTTGTGTTGCGTTCTCCACAATATTGAATTTAGTGTTAAGCTTTTCGAGCTGTAGATCAGTAATAATTTGTTGCTCATTATGAAATCGCAGCTGGTTCAACGTTATTCCTTCTTTGATGATTATGGAAAAAGATATTGGAGCGATTTCCACATAAACTCTGCCTTCATAACCTTTCCTAACGAGATCAAAGCAGCTAGAGTTATCCGAAATTAATCTGGTCAATATGTCCAATCTTCCTGTTGAACTTTTGGCATTGGCTACTGCTGAAATGTTATCAGGCAAATTTAATTGCTCTTGGATTTCAATGATGTAGATTTTACCTTTTTTCAGTGTCTTAAAGTCACCAAGATCTATTTCTCTTGTTTTTAATTTTGATAGCTTTTGTCCAACTGAGGTTTTCTGTCCAGGTAAAAAAGAGGCTTCTACCTCCCAACATTTTTTAGATAACCGTAAATCCATGCTAGCAGGCTGGATCTGGCTACCTGTGAAGGGTTGCAAACACGTTATAAAAGATCGCTTATGTAAAGCTATTATTTGCTCTGCGGACAGCGCACCTTTTTTTTTAAAAAGCATTAGTTTACTCGTTTTTTGGTCGGGCTAGCGAGATTTGAACTCACGACCTTTCGTCCCCCAGACGAACGCGCTACCAGACTGCGCCATAGCCCGTTGTTATTCAAATATTTGTTCTTGATAGCATTTGTTCTCTTAATCCACTCAAAGATTTTAATAGGGAATTAATTTTTTGTTTCTTTTCTTCAGTGACAATCTGTTTAATTTCTAGAGTTTTTTCACTGGTATGGCTAAATTTTATCTCTAATTGATGGTTTTTAATTATTGACGCTTCTACAGTTCTCTTTTTTGGATGGGAAACTATAAACTCTTTACCATTTTTTACAATGGTGTCTTTAACCTTCTTTATAGTTTGATTTTTCTCATGTAGTAGGTGCTTAAGACCTCTGAGAAAATCAATGTCCCTTGGCCTGTAATACCTCCGTCCTCCTTTTCTTCTCATTGGCTTTATTTGTTTAAATTGGCTTTCCCAGAAGCGGATTACGTAAGGTTGTAAGTTTAACTCACCTGCGACCTCGGATATGGTACGAAAAGCTTTTGGTGCCTTTTTCATTTCAAATTTTGTCGTCACTGTTTTGCAGTCTTGTTAATGCGCTCTTTCATCAACTTGGATGGTTTAAAGCTTATAACGCGCCTCGCATTTATAGTAGCTGTAACTCCAGTCTTCGGGTTTCTACCAATCCGCTCCTCTTTTTGCCTTGGATAGAAGGTGCCAAATGTAGAAAGCTTTACGCTTTCACCATATATTAGTGCACTAGATATATGTTCCAAAACAGACTCTAACATTAAGCCTGATTCATGTTTTGAAAGCCCAATATGTCTATAAAGAGCTTCGCTAATATCTTGGCGAGTTAATGTTTTCCGATCCATATTAACCTCTCCATACAAAATAATTTAAGTATTATTAAGATGTCAACTTAAGTTTTTTGAAGTATTCTTGTTCGATTGTGTTTTACACATATTCTTGGCCAGCTTTAGTGCTGAGTAAAAGCTTTTCGAGTCAGAGCTTCCATGTGATTTTATTACCAGTCCGTTTAATCCAACGAAGACTCCACCATTTAAAGTTCTAGGATCCATCCGCTCTTTGAGCCGTCTAAGTTTTTTCTTCATGAGAAGGCCAACAAATAATCCAGAAATCGATAAGCTGAATTCATCCATAAAAAACTTTTTGATCAAATTGGCCGTACCTTCAGCTGTTTTAAGCGCAATATTCCCACTGAAGCCATCCGTCACTATGACATCAGCTTTGTTGGAAGAAAAATCACTTCCTTCTACAAACCCAACATATTCCTGCAATCCTTCACTGAAAGTTTCTACTAGCATTTCGGATGCTTTTTGTAGCTGTTCATTCCCTTTATGTGTTTCTGTGCCTACATTCAACAAACCTACTTTAACCTTTTGGGAGTTAAAAGCTTTCGAAAATATGTCCGATCCAAATTTTGCGTAGGCAAGCAGATCAGCTGGTTGTGCCTTAATGTCAGCCCCCGCATCTAGAACAACATTAAAACCCTTTTGAGAAGTTGAAGGCCAAAAAATAGCTATTGCAGGTCTTTTTACGTTAGGCAACTTTCTTAAAACAAGGGTCGAAATGGCCATCAATGAGCCAGTATTTCCACACGATATTGCAACTTTTGCTTTAGCGTTTTTAACGCTTTCTATTGAGTTCCACATGCTTGAGTTCTTCCCCCCCCTGAGCGATTGAGAGGGCTTATCTTCCATCTCAATAACTTTGTCACAGTGCCGAATTTTACACATCTGTTTTATCTTGGGATATTTATCCAGGGCCTCGCCTATTACCTTTTTGTTCCCGTGTAGAAGGAAATTGTCGTTGTTATTTTCAGAACAGAACTGGCTAACCCCTCCTATTATATCATCTATGGAATTATCTCCGCCCATACAATCAACCGATAGTGTGATTTTTGTTTCTTTTTTCATTAGCTTTGAGGCATACCTGATCGAGCTAATTTAAATCAATCTTCGTCATCACCAACTTCAGGTTCTACTTTATTTATTACTCTTCTTTGCTTGTTACCGGAACCATAGTAACCACACGCACCACATACGTGATGAGATAACTTTAATTCCCCACAATTATTGCATTCACCATATTGGCTAGATAAGATGCTATCGTGTGCTCTCCTAAAACCTCTCTTGGATCTCGTGATTTTACTCTTGGGCACGCCCATTAGGATTCCTCACCGTATTATTGAGTTTCTGAAAAGCACCATAAGCAAAATTGCGCACAGCGCAAGAAAAATCTTGCAATTACTTTTTTAGCTTTCTCAAAATTGAAAAGGGGTTCACAGGACTAGTACTACTTGTTGGTGTCAAGCGTAATGATGCACCAGATCTCTTAGGGTAATCCGGTGTTTCGAGGCTTATAGTCTCCATTAAGACTTCCCCCAAGTTTATCTCATCGACAATTATATCATCATCAAATGATTTTTCAGTTAACTCCACAGTATTTTTCGCTGTAGGCATATTTTTCTTTGATTCGATAGTAAATGTTCTTAGAATTTGTTTGGATATATTGGTTACTAAAGGTTCAAGCGTAAGTGAGCAAGGTTGTATAAGTTTAGCTGTGACATTGCATGTCATAAATATTTGGTTTGCCGTTTGGAATTTTAGTGTTCCTTTAATGCCAGCTTTTTTTGCTACTAAAACATTCAATTTACTAGGAAATTGCTTCAGATCACCCTTTGAACAAACGAGGTTAAACTCGTACTCAATTTCTCTCTTCAGTTGCTCTAATGAGATTATATAAGAAAAATTGTGTATTTCTTGGTATTTTTTCATGATATATCATTACGCTATTGGAAATAATAAGAATGCTTATCAACAATTTTAAAATGTTTAAACAAAAAATTTTATTGCTAACGGTCACATTTTTTTTTCTAAGTACTTGTTCCGGCATTAAAAGCAATAATGGATACATGCCAGTGAAAGCTAACGTTGATCAACTTAAAGTAAATGTAACGAAGTCTTCGACGGCAAAATCTATTTTAGGAGAGCCTGCGTTGATTTTAGGTAAACGAGAGCCTATATTTATTTATTCTTCACAGATCACTGATCGAGTATTGTTTTTCGAACCCAAAGTGATTTCAAGGGACGTACTCGTACTATATTTTAATAAAAAAAAGAAATTAAAGAAGCTTGATAAGTTTAACCTAGATGATGGAAAGTATATTGACCTAAATATGGGTACAACAAAACTAAAGGA
This sequence comes from uncultured Alphaproteobacteria bacterium, assembly GCA_902524845.1. Lineage (GTDB taxonomy): Bacteria > Pseudomonadota > Alphaproteobacteria > Rhodobacterales > Rhodobacteraceae > CACIJG01. The sequence continues at coordinate 49,383 of CABZEW010000007.1, read as the reverse complement.
AAAAGAGATGTCATTGCTTGCGTCAATCTTTTCAAACGTTGGTATCGGCGGTGTAAGAGTGCCGGATTAAGTTTGCTGAAATTTTAACGCGACACCATTAATACAAAACCTTAGGCCAGTGGGAGCGGGGCCGTCTTCAAATACGTGGCCCAAGTGGGCTTCGCAACTACTACAGTGTACCTCTGTTCTTTTCATTCCATGCGAGAGATCAACTTCAGTCGCAACAGCATCATTAGTTATAGGACTGCTGAAGCTAGGCCAGCCTGATCCGCTTTCAAACTTTTTGGATGATGAAAACAACTTATTTGAACAACAAACACATGAAAATAGACCCTTTTTTGACGGAAAACCTGGATGTGAGAAAGGTGGTTCAGTCTCGCCGAGCTGGGTAACAGCATGTGCCATATGAGATAATTTTTTACTTTCCATTGCTTCTCTATAATATAACAGAACACATTACCTATATAGCGCGGAAATAAAAAAGTTCAAATAATGAGATATCGGATAGAGTTTGGCCAATCAGATGCCAATCGATTAAAAGCCCAAAAATTTAGACAAAAAATTTTCAGAGACTCTGAAGTTGGGTTGGATGACGATAAGTTCGATGCGGCATCTGACCATTGCCTTATATTTGATAAAAGCAATGAGGATAGGCTGGTATTAGTTTTTAGATCAAGGACATTTTCCAGTATGGAAGATATCCTTAGTAGTTATTCTGCCCAACATTATGATTTAACAAAGCTTTCAACTTTACCTTTCAAACCAATGGAGATTGGAAGACTATGTATTGATCAAAAAGTTAGTGACCCATTTCTACTTTTGAGTGCTTTCAAATATCTTCGATCATTAGTCTTGAGCAGTCGAATAGATTTCATATTTGGGTGTACTAGTTTTGCTGGTGCAGACAATCCGCGGCATTTAGAGTCATTAAATTCTTTGAAAAAAAACCAACTCGCGGACTCAAACTTCCCAATTAAAAAAAAATCACAAACCATCTTGGATATCAAAAAAGAAATTAACAACACCGTTGAGAATAAAACAGTAAAGAATGGGTTGCCACCGCTACTTAAATTTTACCTTAGCCTAGGTGGGAAAGTCTCTGATCATGCAGTTATTGACAGAGACTTAGACACATTACATGTTTTTACTTATATAGATTTAAAAGGAAGAAAATTTGATTGAATGCTAGTTACGATCCGGAATCTTGCTTTTTATCATTTGACCAAGTAACAGGATCATCCAAAAATCTTCTGATTTCTGAAAGAATAGCAGCTTCAAATTTGCTCATATTGCACATTTCATTATAAACATGTTCCCAATCTGTTAAATGGTGTACTTCGATATTATTTCTTTTTAAGGAAGTATCAGCATCCTTAAATATGTTATATTTAAAAACTACTAAACTTAGATTACATGGAATAGCGTGTTCTCTTATGTTGTTCACAAAGTTTATTTTAGATTTTCCATCTGTCATTAAGTCTTCAACTAATACACTATTCTTTCCAGTTAAAATCTCTCCTTCGATTAATTTATTCTTTCCATGTTCCTTGGGTTTTTTCCTTACGTAAGATAAAGGAAATCCCATTTTTTCAGCAATAACAGCAGCAAAAGGTATTCCTGCCGTCTCACCTCCTATTATGTAACTCGGTGATTGGAGAGCCATATCGGATTTAATGGAATCTATCATCATATTTGTTATCGCTTTGAAAGCTGATGGATATGCAATTATCTTCCTGCAGTCGATATAGCTTGGTGACAAAAAACCAGAGGAAAGTTTAAAAGGAGACACTAGACTAAAATTGACCGCCCCAATTTCAATAAGAATTTTAGCTGTAACTTTGGATCGTTCACTTTTGCCCATTTTCCCTCACAAGGCTAAACCTCATTTGCTTTTTCCCAATACAAGTCCTTAAAGGGATTAAAAACAGCTATTTTCCCCTCTATGGTTTCGATATTTTTTATTGTATTAATCGATTTAGACTTTTTAATATATTGGACCCTTTCTTCTTGTTGCTTCATTCCATAAAATTCTCGACCATTTTTTGATATGAATTTTTCTATATTGCTTAAAGAACCATGTTCTTCAAATAGTTGTATCAAAAGTGGAATTGCGAGCGGACTGCTAAATATTCCAGCGCAACCACAGGCGGCAATCTTTTTACTATTAACATGAGGAGCACTGTCTGTACCAAGAAAAAATTTACAATTACCAGATATTGCGGCTTGCACTAAAGCAAGGCGATCATGTTCGGTTTTAAGTATCGGGGCACAGTAGAAATCTGGTCTTATTCCTTTCGACAGCATTATGTTCCTATTTACCATTAAGTGATGGTTGGTGATTGTCGCAGATATGTTTTTATGTTTTTTAATAAATCTTACTGCATCTGCAGAAGTGATATGTTCTAAGACAATTCTCAAATTTGGAAAATTATTGATTACTTTGGTTAAAACTCTTTCAATAAAAATTTTCTCTCGTTCAAACACATCAACATTTTCGTCAGTAACTTCCCCATGTATAGATAGTATAACCTCATTTTTTTCCATGGCTTCAAATAAGGGATAGAATTCTATAACATTAGAAATCCCTGAGTCAGAATTCGTCGTTGCTCCTTTCGGATACATCTTAATGGCTTTGATATATTGGTGATTGCTGACTCTTTTGATCTCATCTTTGTTCAGATAGTTTGTTAAATAGAGGGTCATATGTGGCGTAAACTTTATTCCCTTGGGGATCTGTCTGCAGATTTCAGCATAATAAGTTTCGGCTAAAGAAATATTTGTAACGGGATTATCCAAATTTGGCATTACAAGCGCTGAGCCAAAGTTATTATAAGTAAAAGGCAAAACACGTGATAGAATGTCGCCTTCACGCAAATGCACATGCCAATCATCTGGTTTTAGAATATCGAGATAGGTTTTTTCCATCGAGCAGAGATCAATTTTTCATATTGTAACGATGATTTTGTTCTTTATTCATACAACTTATTAAGTATCTTAAAAAGAATTTTATGTTCTTGTGTAAAAAATATCTTAATCTATTTCAAAATAGTGATTACTAGTTTATATACTAATGAGAGTCATTAATCGCACCAAGATGAAAGGTTACGAGGAAAATCAATTGAATATTGTGGAAAAAAGTCTTTCTGGAACTCCAGAAAATAAGTTTAGAAATGGCGTGTCAAATGATGATGCAAAAAAGGCGCTTGAGTTGCTGTTAAAATGGATAGGAGAGAACCCCCAGAGAGAGGGGCTCAAAGAGACGCCAAAGAGGGTTTTAAAAGCGTATAAAGAGTGGTTTGCTGGCTACAATCAGAATCCTGTTGAAATTCTTAGTAAAACTTTTGAAGAAGTAGAAGGTTATAGAGAAATGATAAGTTTAAGGGATGTCGAGTTCCATAGTTTCTGCGAACATCATTTTGCCCCAATTATAGGCAAGGTACACATTGGGTATATTCCAAACAAGAAAGTGGTGGGCCTATCAAAACTCGCTAGACTTATCGAGATGTTTGCTAGACGTTTACAGGTACAGGAAAAGATGACCGCTGAGATAGGTAATACTTTACAAAATCACTTAGATTGTTTAGGGGTAGGGGTGGTAGTTGAGGCTGAACACCATTGTATGTGTTCTAGAGGTATAAAAAAACAGGGATCGGTCATGAAGACCATGCACTTCACCGGTGTAATTCTAAGTGACCCAGATAAGAGGACAGAGTTTATGGGATCCATAAGCTGAAAAACCTTGGACTAGACGCAAGCCCAGATATAATGAAAAAAACCAACTAATGCCAAAGCCAGATTGTTTTCAACAAATAATTCTATTGCTTCAGAACTTTTGGTCTTACAAAGGATGTGTAATTCTTCAGCCCTATGACCTAGAGGTAGGAGCAGGAACCTTTCATCCCGCGACAACTCTTAAAAGTCTAGGCCCTGATGATTGGTCGGCTGCCTATGTACAGCCATGCCGGCGACCCTCTGATGGCCGTTATGGAGATAGTCCAAATAGATTGCAACACTATTATCAGTTTCAAGTTGTTATGAAGCCCTCACCTGTAACATTCAAAGAAATGTATTTGGAAAGTCTTAGCGAGTTGGGCATTGATCGATCGGTTCACGACATCAGATTTGTGGAAGACGACTGGGAAAGCCCTACTCTTGGTGCATGGGGACTAGGTTGGGAAGTTTGGTGTGATGGTATGGAAATAAGCCAATTCACTTACTTCCAGCAGGTAGGAGGACATGATTGCAAACCTGTCATGGGAGAGATCACTTATGGCCTCGAAAGACTGGCTATGTTTATTTTGGATTGTGAATCCGTAATGGATTTACCCTACAACTCTCCCAATAGCCCAAGACCATTAAAATATTCAGATATTTTTTTGGAAGCAGAAAAGCAGTACAGTGAATGGAACTTTAGTTTAGCAAATACGGAGGTTATTTTTCGCCATTTTGATGATGCAGAGAAAATGTGTCAAGAAATACTAGGAGCGGCAGTATCCCTAAATAAATCTTTATCGAAAAATAATAAGCTTGTCCAACCGGCCTATGATCAGTGTATAAAAGCTTCACACCTATTTAATTTATTAGACTCAAGAGGTGTAATCTCGACCGCTCAAAGGCAAGTGTACATCGGCAGAGTAAGAGCATTGGCAAAGTTGTGCGCTGATGCTTATATAGATGAAGTCTCATCGAGAGTATAATGAACGGAAAAAGTTTTATCTTTTTGTTTTTGAGTGGTGTTGTCGTTTTCACTGCAGCGTTGTTTTACTTTCAGAATTATGCCTATTATGACTCAGCAGATATTCGACAAGATTTTTTGTTAGGAAATAAGAGGTATAATATTTCTAAATACCAAGGAATTGACTCCGAGAGTTCAGCTTTAAAGCTTAGAGAATGTTTTGTTATCGATAGCTTGGATAATTTTGATTTATCGAAATATAAGAAACCGACTCCCCTCACTGCGCCTTTTTGGTTCAAGTGTTTTAATGCTGAAAAAATAACTAAAGATTTATCCGATGGTACAGCATCTGCCTTTTTATTAAAAAAGGAAGAGTTTGACGGAATCGACGATGTGATCGCCGTTTATCCAGACGGAAAAGTTTATCGTTGGAGGCAATTAAATAGTAAGTATACGAAAGAATAAAGTTGAGCGATTTTATATTTGAACTGATCTCTGAAGAGATACCCGCAAAAATGCAAGCACCCGCCATGCTTCAACTTGAGACTTTAACGTTAAAAAAAGTTGCTGAAAACGGTCTTACAGCGGAAGAATTGATGCCATTTGTCACACCAATGAGATTGGGAATTATTATTCAAAACATATCAACAGAAGTGAATGAAAGCATAAAAGAAATACGTGGGCCTAGGATAGGAGCATCTGAAAATGCCATTCTGGGGTTTTTGAAAAAAAACAAGATTGAAAGGAGTGACTTACAAGAGAAAAAGACAGATAAAGGTGAATTTTATTTTTATACCATAAAGATTAGCGCTCAACCCATATCAAATGTGTTAGCTGGTATTTTCACAGAGATTGTTCATGAGTTTAATTGGCCAAAATCTATGTACTGGGGAGACAATTATTCTCTCAGATGGGTAAGACCACTTAGAAGCATAGTCGCCGTTCTCTTTGAAAAAGGAAAAAGGAAAAGGGTTCCTCTGAATATAAGAGATATTGAGTCAGATATTACTACGAGGGCACATCAAGTAATGCATCCAGCATTTTTTGATTTTAATTCTGTAGAGGACTACCAAGAGAAGCTTTTAAAGGGCAAGGTTATTCTTCAACCTAAAGACCGAAAAACAAGAGTTCTACAAGAAGGTAAAAGGCTGGCTGAAGCAAGGGGTTTTTACCTAGTGAAGGATGAAAAACTCTTGGATGAAATCATAGGATTAACAGAATTTCCTAACCCAATATTGGGCGAAATTCCTAAAGAATTACTCTCGTTACCGGAAGAAGTGATCATTACTTCAATGAGAGAACACCAAAAGTTCTTATCTCTAAGAAGCAAAGCGAATGGAAAAGTTGAAGCATTTCTGATGGTTGCTGACATTCAAACTCAAGATAAGCAAAAGACCATTCTGTCTGGCAACATACGCGTTTTAAATTCAAGATTAAAAGACGCGATTTTCTTTTATAAAAATGATCAAGAATTGGTAAAACGGCAGGGAATGAGGGCGTGGAATGACAAATTGAAAAGTGTTAGGTTTCATGAAAAGTTAGGTTCTCAGTATGACAGGGTAGAAAGAATAGTGAAAATTGCAATTTTGTTAGCGAAGCAATTTGATCTGGAACGAGATGAGGTATCCAAAGCCGCTTCACTTATTAAGGCTGACCTTGTTTCAGATCTCGTAGTAGAATTTCCCTCTTTGCAGGGTAGTATGGGAGCTCATTATGCGAAAATTGCAGGATGCGAAGAAATGGTTTCTGAAGCTATAAGAGATCATTACCTGCCGGTTGGTTCCAACGATGTCGTTCCAAAACGCTTGCTTTCAATTGTACTAGCACTCAGTGATAAAATTGATTACTTAACCTGCCTTTGGAGAATTGGTATAAAGCCAACAGGTAATAAAGATCCATTTGCGCTCAGGAGAACCTCTTTGGGAATAATAAGAATTATATTAGAGAACAAATTAAACGTTGATTTAGATTATTTGATTGATTTAACAGAAGTAAACTTTGACAAGACCGATTTGCAGCTGTTTTTAAAAGAACGAATAGCATACTACCTAACAGAAAAAAATTATCAAAAAAATGTAGTGAAGGCCGTGGTCCAACAATACAAGCTAGATCTTTTACCCATCCTACCAAGAGTGATAGCTGAGATAACCGAATTTATTTCCTCTGAATCTGGAAAAAAAGCTTTGGCGGTATACAAGCGAGTTTCTAATTTTCTGAGCTCTAATAAAAAACTCTTTAGTTACGAAGAAAAAATTTCTAAAGATCACATTACTGAGGAGGATCAAATAGTACAAGAACAACTGATTTCGACCAAAGAACGGGTTGAAAGGAGCTTACAAAGCAAAGATTTTAACACTGCTTTATTTGTGCTGGGATCTATGGTGGACTCCGTTAACCAGTTTCTTGATAATGTTCAGGTAAATTGTGAGGATAATGCACTCCGTAGTTTACGATATGCGCTATTGAATGAAATCCTCCAAAATATGGACAGAGTTTTAGTTTTCTCAGAATTGGACAAAAAATGAGCTCCATCAAATTGACATCTAGATATTTTTTCAATGAGATACCAGAGGATAAAAAAAAAATAGATCAGTTTGGGCACAAAGCATGCAAGATCAGTTTAGCTAAAAAGTGGCAATTTGCTGTGCCTGACACCGTCTTTCTTTCTGGTGATTTGGTTAAAGAAATCTTTGAGAAAAAACACATTCCTGCCGAAATTCTACTACACTTAAAGAATAAATTCCTCGCAATCAGGCCAAGTCCAGTCATAGACCAGTTCAAAAAAAATGAGCCTTTTCTTTATATTGGGCTGGACGATGAAAGTTATGATGGCCTTAGACATAGGTTAGGGGTTAATAAAGCATTAGAAATTTATTTAAGATTCCTAAGAATGTTTGCTTTGACTGTATATAGTCTAGACCTTGAAAACTGTGATGAACTTAGAGGGTTGTTAGAAAGCTCAAAAAGCCAAGAGCCCGTCTTTGTTGAAAATAGTCTTAGTAAAATAAGCAGAATAAAACAATTGATCTCATTAGAAATGGGGTCTAGCTTTCCGAGAAATACTTCAGATCAATTAATAGCAGTAATAGATTCAATTTCCAGAAGTTGGATTAGTCCTACTCAGAGAATATTACGAGACGTCAGTGGTAGGAAGAGCGATGAGTTAATTCCAGTAATTCTCCAAGAAATGCGGTTCGGTTTAGAAGATAAGCCGGTGGAATATTTTAAGGTTCAGAACTTTGATGATAAAACAGGAAAGTCGAGCTATAAGTGCTTTCGATCGGATAAAAATATGGGTGGGTCTTCTCTCAATCAAGTTAGTGAAGAAGCTGTAGGAAAGGCACTCAAACTTAAAAAATTGCACAATCTTATTCAAAGTTTAACAAAGAAAGTTAAATCACCACTAGAGGTAGATTTTCTGTTAGACAAAGATACATTATTTTTGATTGGTCTAAGGGAGGTAACATTACCTCAAAAGAAGTTTATCGAGTTTGTTGTTTCATCAGTTCAGGAAAAAATAATTGAAAAGAAAGATGGCCTTTTACTCATAAATCCGGAATATCTAGATATTTTTCTCCATCCATCGGTCTCGGAGGACGTAACACCGAACGTAGCTCTTTTGGGAGTGCCAGCAAGCCCAGGGGCTGCTTCCGGAAAGGTAGCAATGTCTACCAATAAAGTAATTGAATATAACTCAACCGAAACCGATGCAATATTAATTAAAACCGAAACGATATCTGATGACATTAATGCTATGTCTCTATCTCAAGGTGTTTTAACCGTAAAGGGAGGGATGACCAGCCATGCTGCCGTTATAGCTAGAGGTATGGGAATACCCTGTGTTGTAGGAGTACGAAATGTAGTTGTTAAGGAACAGGAGAAAATAATCATATTAGATAATGGCAATGTAATCTCTGAAGGTGATGAAATTACAATAGATGGGTCTACAGGGGCCATCTATATTGAAAAAGTAAAATTAAGACCACCTGAGACTACGAGCACATTTAGCACTCTTTTGCATTGGGCCGATGAGTTTTGTGATATTAAAATAAGAGCTAATGCAGATACGGTAGAAGAGGCTAAAGTAGCTTTGTTTTATAAAGTAGATGGAATAGGTTTGTGTAGAACGGAGCATATGTTTACTGACTTCAATCGCATAAATCTAGTAAGACAAATGATACTAACAAACAGCAACGAAGAACGAGGTTCAATAATTGAAAGGCTTTTACCTATACAAAAAGATGATTTCGTTGAAATATTCAGAGAGATGTCAAGCCTGCCTGTAACGATAAGGCTTTTGGATCCACCACTGCATGAGTTTCTCCCGAATTCACAACAAGAGATCCTGAGGACGGCAAAGCTTATGGCTATATCGGAACAACAATTGGCTGATCGCATAAAAGATCTATCTGAGTTTAATCCAATGTTAGGCACCAGAGGCGTCAGGCTTGGTGTGATGGTTCCTGAGATATACGATATGCAGGTGCAAGCTATTTTTCTCGCAGCGATTGAGGTTTTCAACAAACACAAGATAGTAGTAAACCCCGAAATAATGATTCCATTGATTTCCGCGAATAAAGAGGTTGATTTGGTGAGAGAGAGAATCAAAAAAGTTTTTTCGCAACTAAATAAAAATAGTTTTGTAGATCTTAAATATAAGTTAGGAGTAATGGTCGAAACCCCTAGAGCTGCATTAAGAGCTGGTGATATAGCGCAATCATGCGATTTTTTGAGTTTTGGCACCAATGATCTAACTCAAATGACGTACGGCTTGAGCCGAGATGACTCTAACAGATTTATGAAAGAGTACATAGAAAAAGAGCTTTTTAGTAGCGACCCCTTCAAAACTATTGATGTCGAGGGAGTGGGCGAATTACTTAAAATAGCAGTGCAGAGGGCTAGAAATACAAATTCAAGGATTATAACGGGCTTATGTGGAGAGCATGGTGGTGACCCTTTATCTATAAACTTTTGTCGGTCTGTTGGTTTTGAGTACATATCATGTTCGCCCTACAGGGTACCAATAGCTAGATTGGCAGCTGCTCAATCAAAAATAAGAAATACAAATTAGAAACGGGCATAATTATGAAACCTTTGCTTTTTAAAAAAATAAAAATTCTTCCCATCTTCTTCACGTATCTATTGCTAACAAGTCATAACGTCTTCCCCCAAAATAATGCAATTACCAACAAAGAAAGCAATTTAAGGTTTGAGCAGTTAATTGTGAGTTTGAGGGAGACAGTTGAAGAAGGGATGATGCGCCTGAATAAAATTGACGAGAGGTATTTAACAAAACTTTCCGGTCTGGTAGATTACGATAGAGCTTATTTGTCAATAAACAGTGAAAAACAGTTTTTTTCTAAGGGAGCTCTCGACAGTCTCCGAATGCCCAAAATGTATAGGGAACTGAAATGCTTATCTGAGGCCTTATATTTTGAGGCAAGAGGTGAACAAATAGAGGGTCAGATTGCTGTAGCTGACGTAATTATAAATCGTAAAAACTCTAGCAGATTCCCTGGTACCATTTGCGGCGTGGTTTCTGAGGGATCACACAAAAGACACGCGTGTCAATTTTCCTATAATTGTGACGGAAAACTAGAGCTGATCTATGACAAAAAAACCTACGGAAGGATAGTCAAACTTTCATCAATGATTTTAAATGGGGCTTTTTCTGATATAACAAATGGAGCAACATTTTTTCATGCATCCGAAGTAAGTCCTAGTTGGTCAAAAAAATTTAAAAAGACTAGAAAAATAGGTAGGCATATATTTTATAAGAATTAAAAATATGAACTTTCAACGAATTAGGATTATCCATTGTTAACTGAAGAATTTAAGAAAAAAGTCTTTCTAGACCAAGGCGGCAAGAATAAAAAAGCAAATGTAGATCATATTCTAGTAAGAGACTATGTCAGAGAGGTTGACATAGGTGCCTTCCAGTCGGAATACGGTGTTAAACAAAGAGTATCTTTCAATGTCATTTTGGAGGTGGATACTAACAGTTATCCAATGCATGATAATGTCGACCTGGTGTTGTCGTACGACAATATAATTGAAGTTATTAAGGATGAGATCGGACAGAAAAGAGTTGCGCTTCTTGAAACATTAGCAGAGCATATCGCTCTTTCCTGTCTATGTCTGGATAGTGTGGTTAATGTTACCGTGCGTTTAGAAAAGCTTGACAGAGGTATGGGAAAGCTTGGGGTTCAGATAAGTAGAACGAAAGAGCAACCAAATGAGTCTGAAACAAATATGAAAACACTGCGTAGGGGTAATTTAGTTTTAAAAACAAAGATCCCAAATACTGGCCTGTTATTTATTTCGAACAGGATTCCCGGACCTGAAAATATTAATCGTTTAAAGAAATTTATCTCTACTTCCAAAATGACATGGGTTATCTGCGTATCAGAGATCTTCTCAGAATTTTCTAAAATGAAACCAGAAAATCACATCGAAATACTGAGAATGTCGGTTGCGCAGAATGCCTATATGCTTAATAAAAAAATCAACAATTGGAAACTAGCGCGAAGTAAGACAGAGGTAGCTTTTTTGTTAAAAGAGGGTGTAAATTGTATTTGGTGTCCATCTGATCTCTTTAAGTTTTCTAAAAAGGATGTATTTCTTAAAAAAGAATTTGCTCTAAGCATGGCTTGCAAACTTACTAAGGGCCTGCTAATGCAAAAGGTTTACTTATTTCAACAAGATAAATTGGCCGACATATTAACAGAAAACATCGAAAACAAGGGATTAACCGTTGAATATTGCTTAGAGTAAATTTTTTTATGACAGGAAAAGATAAAATTTTTGTTTTTGATTTAGACGGAACTCTGGCAGATACAGCACCAGCGCTGCTAGATGCAGGAAATCAGGTTTTGAAAAATATTGGGAGGAAACCAATAAAGTTAGAGCAGTATAAAGGGTTTATTGGTGGTGGAACAAAAAAACAGGTAGAGAATCTCTTGATTTCCACTGGTGGCATTCCGGATCTTGGATTAGATTTCTATTTTAAGTTATTTCAAGATCGATACTACGCAGATCCCGTTAAAGGTTGTTCTCTTTATGAAGGAGTTTTAGAGCTACTAGAGTTCTTGAGAAAAAAAGGTATAAAATCGACCATATGTACCCAGAAGTTCGAAGAAAGTGCAAAAAAAGTTTTGTTACACCTAAACATTTATCAATACTTCGATGGATTTGCCTATGGGGATAGCACAGGAGTTCTCAAGCCTGATCCAAAGGTTTTTTATCATTCTGTACAAGGATTAAGTAATGGAAAGTATTTTTATATCGGCGATACCGCTATTGATTTACTTTTAGCAAAAGCTGTTGGCGCAAGCTTTTATTTTCATAAAAATGGTTACGCACCCCAAACCTTGAAAAAAGCCGGCATTGATTTTAGCTTTGACAGTTTTGGTCAGTTAATGCGTCACTTTGAAAAAAATCTGGCTTGAAAATGCGTTACTTTTTCCCAGAGATAAACTGTCTCCAAAATGGAGAAGAGCATATTCACTTTATAAATGATGGAGATACAGCTTTTAATTCGTTTAGAGTAATAGAGAGGAATAAAGAAGCAAAAGTTATTTCAACTTCTAAAGTAAAAAAGGATTTTCTCAATAGTTTCATATCAAGGCCAAATCCGACACTAGGACTAAATTTTGAGACGCCCATTGTTATGGGAATTTTGAATGTTACTCCTGATAGCTTTTATGATGGAGAAGATTCTTTTTCAGATGAGCAGTTTGTTGAAAAAGGTCTAAGTCTCCTTAAAACTGGGTGTAGTATTTTAGATATAGGCGGTGAATCAACTAGGCCGGGAGCCAGAGAGGTGGCGTTCGAGGAAGAAATAGAAAGAGTGGTAGGAGTAATCAAAAAAATAAAAAAATATGTCCCTTCTGCCATAATTTCAGTAGATACGAGAAAGGCAATTGTGGCAGAGAAAGCTTTACAAGCAGGGGCCTCTATCGTGAACGATATCTCTGCAGGATCATTTGATGAAAAAATGTTTAATGTGGTAGCAAAACATAAAGCGGGTGTTTGTTTAATGCACTCCTCTGGTTTGCCAGAAAACATGCAGGATAAACCGTATTATGAAAATGTAGTACTCGATATTTATGATTATCTCGAGAAGAAGATAAATGAAGCTCAAAATAAAGGAATATCAAGAGAAAAGATTATAATAGACCCAGGAATTGGCTTTGGAAAAAGTTTCTACCATAATATCGAAATATTAAAAAAAATCAGTCTGTTACTTGGATTAGGGTGTCCACTTATGGTAGGGTTGTCACGAAAGAGTTTAATCGGCGAAATTACCAATGAAAGGCTACCGGCAGGAAGATTAGTTGGCTCGATAGCAGCAATGCTTAAAGCACAAAGTAACGGAGTAAATATTTTAAGAGTGCATGATGTGAAAGAGACAGCGGATGCAATAAAAGTTTGGAATATTTTAAAATGAAATAAGGTTGCAGAAATGGCAGTGAATATATTCGGAACTGATGGAATAAGGGGAAAGACAAATACTTATCCAATTGACGCAGAAACGATTCTGAAAATTGCTATATCAACAGGTCATGTGATAGGAAAAAATTTAAAATTTCCAAAGGTTCTTATAGGTAAAGATACTAGAAGGTCTGGTTACATGGTTGAGAACGCACTAACCGCTGGGTTCATCTCTATGGGCTGGGAGGTGAACTTACTTGGGCCTTTGCCAACGCCAGCAGTAAGTTTTCTTACAAAATCCTTAAGAGCAGACCTAGGGATTATGATTTCAGCATCCCATAACCCATACGAAGACAATGGTATAAAGTTTTTTGATAATGATGGTTTGAAAATAGATACAAAAATTGAAGAACTGATAAGCAAGGAGGTTATAAACAAACCACAATTGGTGGTTCCAAGTAAACTGGGTAAAGCAAGTAGAATAAACGATGTTCTTGGTCGTTATACAGAATTTGCAAAGATCACTGTTCCAACTAGTTTAACCCTAAATGGAATGAAGATAGTAGCGGATTGTGCCAATGGCGCTGCATACAAGATTTTGCCCCAAATTCTGAGTGAGCTTGGTGCAGAGGTTTTCTCTGTTGCTGTCAATCCAGATGGGTTTAATATTAACGAGGAGTGTGGTTCTACCAAACCAGAAAAAGCACAAAAAGCTGTTTTGGAAACTGGAGCGGATATAGGAATTTGTCTGGATGGGGATGCTGACAGGGTCTTATTTATAGATGAGAAAGGACTATGCGCCAATGGAGATCAAGTTCTTGGGCTTCTAGCCAAAGCCTGGATAGATAAAAATTTCCTAAATAAAAACACTGTAGTAGCAACAGTTATGTCTAACCTTGCCCTTGAACTATACTTAGAAAAAATAGGAGTAAGGTTAATTCGTACCCAGGTAGGTGACAAAAATGTCTCAAAGCGTATGAAAAAGGAAGGGTTAAACTTAGGGGGTGAGCAATCGGGTCACTTAATCCTGACCGATTATTCTAACGCGGGTGACGGCTTAATAACTTCGTTGCAAGTACTATGTATTTTGGTGGAGAGTCAAAAAAGAGCAAGCCAGATTTTCGATTTATTTAATCCGTTTCCTCAATCGTTAATTAATATAGATGCTCAAAAATGCAATGATTTTGAAAAAAATGAGCAAATAAGAAATATGCTGGGAAACGTTGAGCATTCATTGAGGGGTAAAGGCCGTATTCTCATTAGGAAATCTGGTACCGAAGACGTTGTCAGATTAATGGTTGAACACAAAGAAAAAGAAATGTTGCAAGAAACTATTGACACTTGCTTATCTATATTGAAAAAGAACTAAAGTTAAAAAAATAACTTCTTTAAATATTAATGAAAACAGGATAGTTGTGAATACGAAGCCATTACTAAAGCCTTCCAGGCCCTTATTCTCGTCAGGTCCATGTCCAAAAAGACCTGGATGGAACGCCAATGCAATTGAGAAACTAGCCTATCTAGGAAGGTCTCATAGAGCAAAAAAACCACTTCAACAAATCAAAACGTTAATCGAATTAACAGGAGAAATACTCGAACTGCCTAAAGGCTACCGGGTCGCGATAGTTCCAGGCTCTGATACAGGAGCTTTTGAGCTATTGATGTGGTCGCTATTAGGTAAAAATGAGACCACTATGTTGGCATGGGAGTCATTTGGTAACGATTGGGCTGAGGACGCAGTTGATCAATTAAATTTAGCTGATTGTAGAGTTCACAGAGCGGGATACGGAGATTTGCCAAAACTTACTTCAGTTGCAAGGAATTCAGACGTTTGTTTTACATGGAATGGAACCACTTCCGGGGTTCGTGTTCCCAATGCAAACTGGATTGAAAAGAATGACGATAGATTAGTGCTTTGTGATGCTACTTCCGCAGTGTTTTCACAAGAATTAGACTGGGAGAAACTCGATGCAGTTTCTTTTTCTTGGCAAAAGGTTCTCGGTGGTGAAGGAGGGCATGGTGTTATTGTCTTAAGCCCTAATGCTCTCAAACGCCTCACAACATATAATCCTGAAAGGCCACTGCCAAAGATATTTAGATTAGTTAAAGATAATAGTTTGATTGAGGGAGTTTATCAGGGAGAAACTCTAAATACTCCCTCTATGTTTTGTGTTGCGGACGCACTGGATAGCCTGTTGTGGATAAAGGAGCTTGGTGGTTTGACAGAAACAATTCGAAGAAGTAACGAAAACTTTGAATGCTTACAAGGGTGGGTCGATCAGAGATCTTGGATAGAAAATCTCGCAAGTGATCCAGGTAATCGGTCGAATACTTCAGTATGTTTGAAGTTTTCAGACCATAGGTTTGTTGCACTTAACCAAGATCAAAAAAATCACTTTGTTAAAGAATTTGTTGGGCTTTTAGAAGCTGAAAAAGCTGCCTTTGATATCAAAGGTCACAGAAATGCTCCACCAGGTTTAAGAATTTGGTGTGGAGCAACAATTGACCTGGATGATATTAAAAAATTATTACCCTGGTTAGATTGGTGTTTTTACGAAATAATATCAAGTTACTAAAGATAAATGGCAATGAAAGTAAAAAATAAAGTTTTACTATCTGATAAGATTTCAAAGAAGGCGTTAGAAACTCTTCAGAAAAATAATATAGAGTTTGATTACATGCCAGATTGTGGAACAAGTAATAAACTTATTGAAGTTATTGAACCTTATGCGGGACTGATAATCAGATCTGCTAGTAAAGTCTCTAAAGAAGTCATAGATAGGGGGAAAAATTTGCAGGTTATTGGCAGAGCAGGCATAGGGATTGATAATATTGATCTAAAAGCGGCATCCTTGAAGGGTATAGTGGTAATGAATACTCCCCATGGCAATGCAATAACCACAGCAGAACATACTCTGGCCATGATTTTTGCTGCTTGTAGACAAATTCCCGCAGCTGATCAATCAACAAAAAATGGAAAGTGGGAAAAATCAAGATTTATGGGACAAGAATTAACAGGGAAAACCTTGGGGTTAATTGGGGTTGGGAATATCGGTTCTATTGTTGCAGATCGTGCTTTGGGGCTTAAACTCAAAGTTAAGGCTTTCGATCCTTTTTTAACAGACGAGAGGGTGCAACGTCTTGGTATTGAAAAAGTTAAGACCCTAGAAAAGCTAGTGAGCGAAAGTGACATAATTTCATTACATGTACCAAAGACCGATAAAACTACAAATATAATAAATACGGCGCTCATAAAAAAAATGAAAGATACAGCTATCCTGGTTAATTGTGCGAGAGGAGGTCTAGTAGATGAGACGGCGCTTGCAAACGCATTGAAAGAAAAATCAATTGCGGCAGCTGCTTTTGACGTATTTAGCACAGAGCCGGCAGTAGGCAACCCTTTGTTTGCCTTAGAGAATGTGGTGTGCACGCCGCATCTTGGTGCTTCTACTTCGGAAGCTCAGGATAAGGTTGCCCAGCAAGTTGCTGAACAGATAGCAGATTATTTGCAAGAAGGTGCAATTACAAATTCTATAAACTCACCATCTATTTCTGCCGCAGAGGCACCTTTGCTTAAACCTTGGGTAAAACTCTCTAATGTGTTGGGTGGTTTTATAGGTCAGCTTATCGAAACAGGTCTTGAAGAGATAAATATTGAATATGTGGGCTCAGTTGGTGAATTGAATACGAGACCATTGACGTGCTCAATCGTAGCTGCAATTCTTAACCCAATTGTTGGTGTTGGTTCTGTAAATCTTGTGTCATCCTTGATTTTTGCTAGAGAACGAGGGATATCAATTAGTGAAATTAAAAAAAGCTCGCAGGGAGCGTTTGGATCGTATATTAGAATTTTGGTGAAAACGGAGAACTCCATAAGATCCGCAGCTGGGACGGTCTATTCCGATGGACAGCCCAGATTTATTCAAATAAATGGAATTGATATGGATACAATGCCGCAGAATTTTATGCTTTATACATCAAATATCGATACGCCGGGCTTTATTGGACTATTAGGAATGACTTTGGGAGAGATGAACGTGAACATAGCAACTTTTTCTCTAGGTCGAAAGGAAAAAGCTGGCTTAGCACTGGCTCTACTAGGGATTGATGAAAAAATAGACTCAAAGAATTTGGATAGAATAAAGCGTCTTAAGGGAGTAAAAGAGGCAAAAACGTTAAGTTTTGAAATCTGATTAGGTCACGGAATGAGCAATTTAATTGTCATAGGAACGCAATGGGGCGACGAGGGGAAGGGAAAAATTGTGGATTTGCTTTCTTCGGAAGCAGACACAATAGTTAGATTTCAAGGTGGACACAATGCTGGTCACACATTGGTTATAGGTGATCAAGTATTCAAGCTTTCCCTATTACCGTCTGGTATCATACGAAATAATAAGATTGTGGTAATCGGAAATGGAGTAGTGTTAGATCCATGGAAATTATTAGAAGAAATTGACCAACTAAACGCTAGGGGCATAAAGGTTGGTAGCGATCGGCTTATAATTTCTGAGAATACTCCGCTTATACTACCCTTCCACAAAGATCTAGATCTTTTACGCGAACAAAAAGCTGGAAAAGAAAAAATAGGTACAACCGGTAGGGGAATTGGACCAGCTTATGAAGATAAGGTTGGAAGAAGGGCATTAAGAGCTTGTGATCTAAAAGACATAAGTGAAGTAAAAAGAAAATTAAATGTCATAAAAGCGCATCACGATATCCTAAGAGTGGGCTTAGGTGCTCACGCTATTGACGAGGAAGAACTTTTTAATGAATTAATGAAAGTAGGCAATAAAATTTGTGGTTTTATAAAACCAGTTTGGAAACTTTTAAATGAGCAAATTGCAAAAAATAAAAATATTTTATTTGAGGGAGCGCAAGGCTCTATGCTAGATGTAGATTTTGGTACCTACCCTTTTGTTACTTCTTCTTCAACAAATGCGGCTTCAGCAGCTCTTGGTAGTGGGATCGCTCATAATAAAATTAACTCTGTTCTAGGAATCACTAAGGCATATACCACTCGAGTCGGAGAGGGACCGATGCCCACTGAGTTGTTCGATGATATTGGTCAGTATTTGGCAGAAGAGGGAAATGAGAAGGGGACTGTTACAGGTCGAGACAGAAGATGTGGTTGGTTCGATGCGCCTCTAGTTAGAAGAAGTTGCTTACTTAATGGTATTACTAGTCTGGCACTTACAAAAATTGATGTTTTAGATAAGCTTGAAAAAATAAAGATTTGTATTGGTTATAGAGTTGAGGAAGAAGAGTTTGCGGATTTTCCTGTCACCACTTCAACGGCTAATAGACTTATACCAATTTTTGAGGAAATTGATGGGTGGAATACCAGTACGGTAGGATTAGAAAAAATTGACCAGATGCCTACGAAGGCAAGGGCTTATGTTCAGAGGATCGAGGAGCTAACTGAAACCACTGTTTCGATTATTTCAACAGGGCCAGAAAGAAATCAAACAATTTTGATAACTAACCCATTTTAAGTATCGAGCAGCAAAAAGATGTTTTTTTACAAATTAAAACGAGTATTTGTTCTTCTAGTTTTGTTACTTTGGCTGCCTATTTATATAGTATTGGTGTTGAACCTCCTTGCGTATTTTGAAAGACCAAACTTATTAATTGAACTACTAGTATATGTTATAGCAGGAGTATTCTGGGCGTGGCCCTTCAAAGCTCTGTTTAAAGGAATAGGGGCACCAAACAAAAAAAAATAAAAACATCAATGCCAAAGAGAAGCATCTTTACCATGTCTAATAAATTGATAGAAGTACTTGAATTAAGAGATAACGTTACGCTAGTAGGTGGGGCTGGCTTCTCTAAAACTCTTCTTTCAAGAAGCTTAAATCTAACTGAGGATCTGGTGGCAGCAGATGGAGGGGCAAATTTCCTTCCAACTCAATCAGTGCCAAAATATATAATAGGGGATTTAGATTCTGTAGTATCTCCTGAAAAGTGGGTTGGCAAGGGAAGTAAGTTAATTAAAATTAAGGAACAAGACTCAACTGATTTTGATAAGTGTATCTCTTCCATTAAATCAAAAAAAATAATAGCTCTAGGCTTTATGGATCAAAGACTTGACCACTTTCTGGCTGCTTGTACCTCGCTTGCAAGGCATAAACGCCTGATTTTTTTGGTTGGGAAAAGAGATATTATTTTTCATCTACCAAATGAATTTTCAATTAAACTTCCTATCAATTCAAGAGTATCTTTATATCCTCTTAAAGATATAAAAAATGTTGAGGCAATTGGTCTAAAATATCCTGTTGAAAATATTATTTTCTCCTCTGTTGGTAAGATTGGAACCTCCAATGTGTCTACGAGTAAAAATGTAAAAATTTCTTACAAGGGATCAGGTATGCTTGGTATATTTTCTAGTCGGCATCTAGATTTACTTTATAATTCGATGTAAGCTTGGAACTCAGAAAAGTGGAGAGATGAGATAATTTCTGGTAAGCAAATTGCAGCTTCAAAATCTATTAAGTTTATAGATCCTTATAAAGTTTTTGGACTTGGTACTGGATCAACAGTAAATTTTCTAATTAAAGAAATTCATGAAACTTTTGTTGCAAAAGGACTATCAATAAGTGCAGTTTCAACTTCTAGGGAAACAACGAGTCTTGCAACAAGACTTGGTATCAATATTATAGATTTAGATCAAGTTGACGAACTTGATGTGGTTATCGATGGTGCAGATGAGGTGGATCCCAAAAGCAATTTAATTAAAGGTGGTGGTGGCGCGCTTTTAATGGAAAAGATCGTTGCGAGTTATTCTAAGCAGTTTATAGTCATAGTTGATGGCTCAAAAATTGTTTCCAAACTAGGAAAATTTCCCCTTCCAGTCGAAATCATACGATTTGGTTCTGAGAGGACAAGAGATGCTGTGGAAAGATTGTTAATTAGATTGGGCTATAAAATGCCCAAAGTTTATTTCAGGAGCTCTTCTTCTGGTAAATACGTAACCGATCAACAAAATTATATTCTGGATTTACATTTGAATGAAATTCAAGATATGAATTTACTATATCAAGGTTTGTGTAGAATTGTTGGGGTTGTTGAAATAGGTTTGTTCATAGAGATGGCCACTAAAGTTATTATTGGAGAAAATGATGGAAGTTGTAGGATCATTTAGGAGACTTTGATGTATGATTTATTCGTTATAGGTGCAGGGTCAGGAGGAGTTCGTTCAGCAAGACTAGCTGCGTCACAGGGGTTCAGCGTTGGTATAGCTGAATCGTCTCGTGTTGGAGGGACTTGTGTAATACGAGGATGCGTCCCTAAAAAGTTAATGGTTTATGCCGCAGAGTTCAGTCAATATTTCAGTGACAGTAAAGGGTATGGATGGAATATTAAAGGTGTGAATTTTGACTGGCAACAGATGGTGGCAGCTAGAAATAACGAGATAGACAGATTAGAGGTAGCATATAAAAAAAACCTGGAAAACTCTGGAGTCGAGATCTATGAAAATTTCGCAAAGTTAAAAGGGTTAAATGCGATCGAGCTGGATAACAAGAAAGTTATAGAAGCAAAACACATTCTTTTAGCTACCGGTGGAAAGCCTAAGAAACCCAAGTTCCATGGTGTCCAGCTCACAAAGTCATCTGATGATATTTTCATGATGAAAAATCTTCCAAAAAAAATAGTAATTTATGGTGCTGGGTATATAGCTTGTGAGTTCGCCTCAATTTTTAATGGGCTGGGGGCCGAGGTTACACTTGTTCACAGGGGGGATAATTTGTTAAGAGGGTTTGATTGTGATATTTCATCTTTAGTAAGGCAAGGGCTTGAAGATAAAGGTGTTAATGTTGTACTTAATACAATGATCGAAAGTGTTACGAAATGTTCTAAGGGACTTTCAGCGGCTTTGAGCAACAATCAACAATTAGTAGTTAACGAAGTTGTTTGCGCTACTGGCAGGAAGCCAAATATAGAAAATCTTGGTCTTGAAAAGCTGGGTGTTAATTTGGAAAAAGATGCAGTTTTAGTTGATGAATATCAAAGGACAAACATCTCAAATGTTTATGCTATAGGTGATGTAACTGATAGATTAAACCTCACACCAGTAGCCATACGTGACGGCATAGCTTTCGTAAACACGGTTTTCAATAACAAACCAACTATCCCCGACCACCATTTGGTTCCTAAAGCAGTTTTTACTAAGCCCGAGGTTGGAACGGTTGGTTTGTCAGAGCTAGAGGTAGAAAAGAAAGGTATTATTTTCGTAGTATACAAGACTGAGTTTAAGCCTATGAAAAATCAATTATCAGGCAATCCACAAAAAACTCTCATGAAAATGATAGTGGAAAAAAAATCGGACAAAATACTAGGTGTGCACATTGTTGGCGATGGTGCGGCTGAACTTATACAAATAGCTGCTGTAGCTGTCAAAATGGGAGCAACAAAAAGCGATTTTGATGCTACTTGCGCGGTGCATCCAACTGCGGCAGAAGAACTAGTTACTTTAAATTGATCACATACACTTGAAATTCTGAAATTAATAAGCATCTATACGACACAACAGTTTTTAAAAAGGAATAACTATGCCGAACGATGATAATGAGAACCCTTGGGGTGGGGGAAAAAGTTCTGAAAATAAGAGCCCATGGGGTAATAGCAACGGCAGCGGTGGCAAGGGGCCTCGAGATGACAGACCGACGAATATTCCCGAGATAGATGATATGGTACGAAAGGGACAAGAAAGGCTTAAGGTTCTGCTAGGAGGTGGTGGATCAGGTGGCAGAGGTGGAAGAGGACAAAAATCGCCCGGAATAGGGAAGGGTTCATACGGTTTAATCGCGGTAGCGGCTATCTTGCTTTGGGCTTACGCATCTTTCTACACAGTCAAACCGGAGGAGAAATCTATTGAACTTCTGCTAGGAGAATATTACAGGACTGGTCAGTCAGGATTAAATTTCGCGCCATGGCCTCTTATATCTCATGAGGTTTTGACAGTTACGAGGGAAAATACAGAGGACATCGGTGTAGGAATTAGATCATCCAACCAAGACGAAGGGTTGATGCTTACAGGAGATGAAAACATTGTCGATATTGATTTCTCAGTGGTGTGGAATATTGCGGATCCGGCAAAATTTTTGTTTAACTTGGCCCAACCTCGAGAGACTATACAAGCGGTGTCAGAATCTGCAATGAGAGAAGTTATAGCCAAGTCAGAGCTTGCGCCAATTTTAAATAGAGACAGGGCAGTGATTAGCGCAGAAGTCAGAACGCTGATACAGACCACGCTGGACAGTTATGACAGCGGGGTAAATATCGTACGTCTGAATTTTGATAAGGCAGATCCTCCCGCTGAAGTTATCGATGCGTTCAGAGATGTTCAGGCGGCCGAGCAGGAAAAGGACACGTTAGAAAAACAAGCAGACGCTTATGCTAATCAGGCTTTGGCTAAAGCTCGAGGAGAGGCTGCTCAATTAGTGCAAGAAGCGGAAGGGTATAAGGCTAGAGTAGTGAATGAAAGTGAAGGTGAAGCGGCAAGATTTGTTTCAGTTTACGAAGAGTACGTTAAAGCCAAAGATGTAACCCGAAAGAGATTGTACCTAGAGAAGATGGAGTCAATTTTTCGTGAGGTTGATAAAGTAATTTTAGATCAAAACGTTGGAGGGGATCAGGGAGTTGTTCCGTATCTTCCACTCAACCAGCTGAGAGCAGGAGGTAGTAATTAATGTTTTTACGAATTATATCAATAGTAGTAGTACTTACAGCACTTGTCGCCTACTCTTCGGTGTTCGTGGTTGATGAGCGACAGAAGGCGCTTGTTTTGCAGTTTGGACAAGTTTCAGATGTTAAAGAAGATCCCGGTTTGGCCTTTAAAATCCCATTCATACAACAGGTAGTTAGATACGACGACAGGATATTGTCCCTTGACACAATGCCACTGGAGGTGACACCTCTTGATGACAGAAGATTGGTAGTAGATGCGTTTGCGAGATATAGGATTATAAACGTTGTTCAATTTAGACAAGCTGTTGGAACCGGTGGCATAGTTACAGCCGAGAGCCGGCTCGAAAGAATTTTAAATGCAGCTTTGAGAGAGGTTCTTGGGTCAGTTACGTCGAATGCAGTCTTATCAACAGACAGAATTGAGCTCATGACAAGAATAACCGAGAGCGCAAAGATAGAGTCGAAAGGCTTGGGCGTCGAGATAGTTGATGTCAGAATAAAGCGGGCGGATCTGCCTACTCAGAACTTGGCTGCCACGTTTAGGAGGATGCAGGCCGAAAGGGAAAGAATGGCTGCTGACGAGAGAGCTAGAGGTCAAGAAGCGGCTCAGATAGTAAGAGCGGAGGCCGACAGGAAGGCTGTTGAGACTGTTTCCGAGGCAAAGAAAGAAGCTGAAATTATAAGGGGTACAGCTGACGCCTTAACAACTAAGATTTTTGCAGATGCGTTCGGTAGAGATCCAGAATTTTATGCTTTTACGAGATCTTTGATTGCTTATGAGCAGTCGATGACAGGCTCGAATACGACAATGGTCATAAGTCCTAATTCAGAGTTTTTTGACTACATTAAAGAAAGCGAAAAGGAGTGATACAAAAAGTGCTGTTTGCCCTAGGATCAGTCATTGTATTTGAGGGGTTTTTTTTAGCTATTGTACCTGAGAGACTCAAAAGAACCCTGAGTCAAATCTCGATTGTTTCTAATAAGTACTTATCAAGAATAGGCTTACTTATGATGGCTATTGGGATAATACTTATTGGTGTTACAGATATTTAAAATGGGATCACAATGAACTTTTTGAAAAAGAAATTCATAGAAATTTATTATCCTCATATTCTAGGATCGTTATTAGCTTTGGTATTTCTTATTTACAGCAACGCAGGTTTTGGAAAAGAAGCTCCATACAGTTTTAGCGACCTAGTTGAGAAACTTAGCCCGTCAGTGGTCAACATAACTACTAGCTCAACAGTACCTAATAGGCAGGAACTAAACCCGCAGCTTCCCCCCGGATCGCCGTTTGAAGATCTATTTAGAGATTTTATGGATAGAGAGAAAAACGGCGCGCCCAGAAGGCAGAGAAGAGGTACTGCTCTTGGGTCGGGGTTTATCATTTCTGATAATGGTTATGTTGTAACTAACAATCACGTAATAGAAAATGCAGACCAGATAGAAATTGAATTCTTTGACGGTCGCTTAATGGAAGCAAGTGTAGTTGGCACCGACCCTAAAACAGACATAGCTCTCTTAAAGGTTAGGGCGCAAGATAAATTAAATTTTGTAAGCTTTGGAGATAGCAATAAAGCCAAAGTGGGTGACTGGGTGTTAGCGATCGGTAATCCTTTAGGGCAAGGGTTCTCAGTTTCTGCTGGTATTATTTCGGCAAGAGGAAGAGCTTTAAGCGGATCCTATGATGATTTTATCCAAACAGATGCTGCTATAAACAGGGGAAATTCAGGGGGGCCACTCTTTAACATGGAAGGAGAAGTAATCGGCGTTAATACAGCGATACTTTCTCCCAATGGAGGATCCATAGGCATAGGTTTCTCTATGTCATCAGCAGTTGTTGAAAAAGTAGTTGAGCAACTTAAAACCTTTGGCGAGACAAGAAGAGGTTGGTTAGGAGTTAGAATACAAGATGTCACTGAAGATGTGGCAGAGGCTTTAGGTATTGAAAAAACTGATGGGGCTTTGGTTACAGATGTGCCTGAGGGGCCTGCAAAAAACGGAGGCTTAAAATCTGGGGATGTTATTATTGAATTTGATGATAAGAAAATAAAAGATACCAGAGAATTAGTAAGGATAGTTGGTGACAGTTCCGTTGGTAAGAAGGTGTTAGTGAAGGTATTGAGAGATGGAAAAGAGGTGGCGTTATATGTCAAGCTAGGGCGGTTGGAGGACAATATCGCATCAAGTCAACCAGTGAGGAAAAGTTCAAAAAAAGTGGAGTTCGCGGGAATGACTTTGTCAAATGTGAACAGAGAAGTAGCAGAAGAGTTTGATATTGATGCGAATATTAAGGGCGTTGTTATAGTAGATGTAAAGACAGGATCCGTCGCAGAGGAAAAAGGTTTAAAAAAGGGAGATGTTATTATTCAGGTAAACCGAGTTAAAATTTCTTCAACGGATGAGCTAAAAAAGCTCAATGAAGAAGCAAAAAGGGCAAAGAAAACGTCTGTGCTAATGCTTATACTTAGAAATGGTATGAGGAGATTTATTGGCCTGCCTACCCAGTAGCTTTATGCTATTTAATGTTAGGAATAAGTTTTAGAAGACTTGAGATGTCTCTCACGTTGGTAGCGATGAGGTGAGAAACTTCATTTGCTCTCTGCAGCTTTCCGTGTACTAGTAAAAATGAAGAGAACACAACTTGATTTCTAAACTTTCTGTAAATATTATTCCAACAAATAATATTTGAAGTTCCCGTTTCATCTTCCAATGTTAGAAAGACAGTCCCCTTTGCAGTTGAGGGCATTTGTTTAACAATCACAAATCCTGCAACTGATGCAAAAGAGTTATTCTCTAGAGAACATAATTCGGCGCAAGTCAAAATAGCATCTTTATCCAAGAGTTTACTCATAGAACAAAAGTAGAACATTTTTTTTGTTTTTAACAGATTAAATTTAGGATTGTATAATCAAAAAAATAATATTAAGTTCGATTTCTATGGTTAAAATAACTTATATAGAGTTCAATGGTGCCGAACACGTGGTTGACGTTGAAGAGGGTCTGACAGTAATGGAGGGTGCCCGTGATAATGATATACCAGGTATCGAAGCAGACTGTGGAGGAGCCTGCGCCTGTTCTACTTGCCATGTTTATGTTGAAAACGAGTGGGTTGATAGAATTCCCCCAAAAGAAGATATGGAAAGTGATATGCTGGAATTTGCCTTTTCCCCTGACGATAAAACCTCACGACTTACATGTCAAATTACAGTAACTGAAGATTTGGAGGGATTAACTGTAAGGATGCCTGAGAAACAAATTTAACTTACTCTCTGCCTATATCTGTTCGATAAAAAACATTTTCATTTTTTATCCTTTTTAACTGTTTATAAGCTATAGCTCTGGCTTTATTCAAATCTGTGCTTCTGACTGTGAAACTAAAAATTCGTCCTCCGGTATTACGCAAAGAGTTGTTTTCAAAATATGTACCCGCATGAAAAATTTTTAATTCATTATCATATTTTGTGTTTACTATATCGTTTAGTTCACAACCACTCTTTGGATTGCTAGGATATCCTTTTTCTGCGACGATTACAGTTATTGCACTATCATTGGCTTCATTAATAGATAAATTAGATAATTCATTTTTTGCACCGCTAAAATATATATCTAAAACCTGAGCACCCAATCGAATACAAAGTGTCTGACACTCAGGATCACCAAAGCGGACATTATATTCAATGAGCTTTGGCTCTCCACTATTTAAAATTAGCCCGGTATAGAGTATCCCTGAAAATTCACTGCCAATTTCTCTCATGTATTCTAAGGTTGGTTTAACTATTTTATTAACTATCCTTTCCAAATTTCTTTCATTTAGTAAGGGGGATGGCGAAAAGGAACCCATCCCACCCGTGTTCGGGCCACGATCCTGATCAAAGGCTCTCTTATAGTCTTGCGCACTTCCAATGCACTTAATTGTATTTCTGTCAACAGCGAAAAAAACGCTCATTTCATGCCCTTCAAGGTACTCTTCAATTATAACTTTATTTTTTTCTGCTCCAATTTTTCCGTTAAATATCGAACTGATAAATTGTTTGCCTTCCTCAAAATCGCTAGAAACTAAAACCCCCTTTCCTGCAGCCAGACCGTCTGCTTTAATTACATATGGTTTTGGTTGTGCCCTCAAAAAGTTCTTTGCTTCATCTTCGCTTGAAAAAATTTCATAATTTCCAGTAGGAATATTTTTGTGCCTGCACATAATTTTTGTGAAGGATTTCGAGGTTTCTAATTGTGAGGCTTCTCTAGTTGGCCCAAAAATTAAGATCTTTTTCTCTTTAAGGGCGTTTGTTATTCCCTGCTCAAATTGCTTCTCGGGCCCTACAACTACTATATCTATAGAATGCTTTAAACATATTTCTATAATCTTGTTATTCGATGTTATATCGATATCTAAATTAGTTGCTAGCATTGCAGTTCCAGCGTTACCTGGGCTACAGTAAATTTTAGTACATCTTGGATTTTGGGATATAGCCCAAGTCAATGCGTGCTCGCGGGCGCCGTTTCCAATAACCAAAATTTTCATGTTCTTTCCAATCCTTATCGGTCATGATACTCATAGAGTTAATTAAATAAAGAAATAAAAAAGAAACTATTATTTAAAGGTTATGAAAAGAGAAAATATACCAGAGTTTACCGTTACTACCTTATCCCAATCAATAAAAAGGACATTAGAAACACAATTTGAATATGTAAGGGTTAAGGGTGAATTGGGACGAGTTAGTAGGCCAGCCTCCGGTCACATATATTTTGATCTGAAAGATGAAAGATCAATATTAGCTAGCGTGGTATGGCGAGGCACTAAAATAACTGAAAGAGATCTTATCGAAGAAGGAAATGAAGTGGTTTTAGTAGGTCGATTATCGTCTTTTCCTGGGCATAGCAGATATCAAATAATTGTAGAAGATATACAAGCATCGGGAGTTGGTGCGCTCCTTGCAATGTTAAACAAGCGAAGAGAAAAACTCGCGGGTGAAGGGTTATTTAGTAAAGAAAAAAAATTAAATTTACCAAATTATCCTCTTAGCGTAGGCGTCATAACATCAATATCTGGAGCAGTTTTAAAAGATATCCTAAATAGAGTTGAAGCAAGATTTCATGTAAAAGTTATTGTTTTCCCAGTTACTGTTCAAGGAGATAATTGTGCGACAGAAGTAATAGAAGGAATCGATTTTTTCCATCAGGAAAAAGTGGAAATTAGAGGGCTAAGGCCAGACTTATTAATCATTGCCAGGGGAGGGGGTTCATTTGAAGATTTATGGCCATTCAATGACGAAAAACTAGTTAGAGCAGTATCAGAAGCAAAAATCCCTATCATATCAGCCATTGGTCATGAAACTGATACAACGTTGATCGATCTTGTAGCAGACAAGAGAGCCCCAACTCCAACCGCAGCAGTAGAGATCGCCCTGCCAAGTCGTACTGAAATTTTGGGGCAATTAAATTATCTCTCAACGAGTTTGAAACATATTGTAGATAAAAGAACATTTTTAAAAATTTCCTTGCTTAACCAATTCGCTGCAAAACTAAAGAACCCATATCAAAACCTTAACGATATGAAGAAATCGCTTACAATGAACGTAATGAAACTCGATAATCTTATTAAAGATGCATTTTCCCTGATGACCAATAGGATTAAACTATTAGATAAGGATCTGTCATCCAAGCTGAAGCAAATTTTCTATTTTGTAAATGATACAAAAACGCGAGTAGCCTTACTAGATAAAGCTGCGATCAAGCACCTTTCGAATGGTTTTAGTAAAAAGTCTGAAGACTTATTATCTTTATCCAGGTTGCTGGAAAGTGTTAGTTATAAAAAAGTCTTGTTTAGGGGATATTCTGTCATAAGAGATGAAGAGAAAAAAATCGTTAGCTCAAAATCTCAATTAAAGGGCGAAAGTGCCCTTACAGTTGAATGGTCTGACGGTAAAATAAAAGTAAGAACGGACAAGTAAAAAATTGGATGTTAAAAAATGGTAACGGGATTTTTCAAAAAGCTCACAAATAAATTATTTAATTCCAGTTCAAAGTTTACAAAAAGTTTAGATGAGGTCGTCAACGAGGTTTCAGAAACTGAAGTCGAGGTAGATCTTGGCAAAAAATCTATTGAAGAAGAACTAGAAAAAAATGAAGTAAAGTCAAACGAAATAAATAGGCCTGAACAAAGCACAATTTCACTAGAAGAAAACATAACCAAAAATTCGGATCCTAACAAAGACGTTCCAAAAGAAGCAACAGCTAAATCAGTTGTAAAAAAAGCTCTGGATTTATTGAGGAGCAAGACAGACGCAAGAAAAGTCCTATTTGATGAAGAGTTTTTAGAAAGACTTGAAGATATTTTAATTTCATCCGATGTGGGTAGTAAAACAGCTTTAAAGATTTCAGAAAAAATTTTTTCGAAAGCATACGGAAAAAAAATTGCGGTGACGCAGCTCAAGCAGTATCTCATAGAAGAGATAACAATGATACTAGAGCCCATAGCTAAACCAATTCCTATTTATAAATCAACCCCACAAATAGTTTTAGTCGTAGGCGTGAATGGCTCTGGAAAGACAACAACAATTGGTAAGCTTGCCTCCCAATTCAAAATGGCGGGTAAATCAGTAATGATCGGAGCAGGCGATACTTTTCGAGCTGCTGCGATTGAGCAGCTGTCTGTTTGGGCTGAGAGGGTGGATGTACCAATTATAAAAGCCGAGCAGGGATCTGACCCAGCTTCATTAGCCTATAAGTCTGTAGAAAAAGCAATACATGACAAGATGGACCTTTTGTTTATTGATACAGCAGGCAGATTGCAAAACAAAACAGACCTGATGCAAGAGTTGGTAAAGGTTGTTAATGTAATTAAAAAAGTAAAAAATGAAGCTCCCGAAAATATTATTTTAGTTCTCGATGCAACTACTGGACAAAATATTATTTCTCAAGTAGAGGTTTTTCAACAGATGGTTAATGTTACTGGGATAATAATGACTAAGCTGGATGGTAGCGCAAAAGGGGGCATCCTCATATCGGTTGCTGACAGATTTAAGTTGCCAATACATGCGATCGGAGTTGGCGAGACATTGGATGATCTCCAAGCTTTTGATCCGGAAGAATTTGCAACAGCTTTGATTGGAGATTTTAGGGAGTAATCGCATGAAAAATAAAGAAGAAAACTCACTTACAAAGAGCATCTTAGAATTTGTACCGTTGATAACGTTTTTTCTAGCCTATTACTACTTTCCTAACTCAAACAACCTAACAGGTGAGGACCTATCTGTTGAAAAGATAATCTTTGCGACGAAGGTTTTCGTGCCCGTCCTTTTGGTAGCATCGGTTTTGAGCTATCTAATTTTACGAACAATATCTAAAATGTCGGTTATTACAGCGCTTTTAGTTATTTTTTTTGGCGCATTAACCATTTGGTTTAGAGATCCTACATTTATAAAAATGAAGCCTACGATCATTTATCTAAGTTTTGCGATTATTTTGATCGCAGGTCTAATGAGAAATAGAAGCTTGTTAAAAACTCTAATGGGTTCAACACTAGCCCTGGAAGAGAGAGGATGGGTGCTCCTCACAAAAAGAATAATAATATTCTTTATTTGTCTTGCCTTTCTGAATGAGTTGGTGTGGAGATTCTTTGGCCAAGATCAATGGGTAAACTTTAAAACTTTTGGGATGCCAATTTTAAGTTTACTCTTCTTCGCTTTTCAATATAGATTATTTCAAAAATACCTTGTTGATAAAGAAAATTAGATTTATCGCTCAAGGTATTCTTTAAGTTGGTTCTCATAAATCGTCCGTGTTATGGGGCCCGCAATTCTAACCAAAATCTTGTTCTCTTTATCGAGAAGAAAAGTTTCAGGAATTCCGTAAACTCCCCAGTCTATGGCCGTTTTTCCCGATGTGTCAGAACCGATTGCTATATAGGGGTTGCCTAATTCCGTAAGAAACTCTTCAGCATTTGAAAAACTATCTTTATAATTCACCCCAATTATAGGGTAGCCATTCTTTTGTATCGACATTAAAGTGCTATGTTCTGCTCTGCAAGGAGCACACCAGCTGGCCCAAAAGTTAATCAGTTTGAAGTCCGCAATGTCAAGGTGCTTATCTTGAGGAACCTCGTAGCCCTTTAGAGAAGTTAAATAAAAGTTAGGCTTTTTTTGCCCAATTAAATTACTTTTAATTTGTTGAGAAATATTAGATTTAATATTTAACTTTCCATTTATGATCTCAATTTTGTATGCGTAAAAAACAAATAAGGAAAGGCAAAGCAATACAAAGAATGGTATCACTAAAATTATTTTGAAGTTAATTTGATCCATTTTCAGTTTCTTTTTTTCTTAGTTCTCTATGCGTCTTAACATTGGACATTAAGGTCTGTACGATGAGAGCTAATATAAGGGAAATAGCGCTTGCATAGGACGAAATAATTACAAAGGAAAACTTGCCAAATATTTCTAACATTCGTATTTGACCTAACCTATTAATTTGAGTTTATATTTATAAAGCTCCGTAGTCGTCCGTACGAGTACGAGATAAACAAAAAGAGAAGAAAATCCTACCATAGTTAGAATAAGGGGAAAATAATAGCTATTATCAATATTTTTTTCCTGATCAAGTGACAAAGTTGGGCCTTGGTGTAGACCTTGGTCTATAAAAAAAACAATGTACCTCGAAAGTAGGGCGAAAACTGACCCTACTATACAAAATAAAGATGTAACACTCGCTGCAGTTTCTAAAGATTTTATTGACTGCCATAAAAGTATATATCCAACGTAAAAGCATAGAAGGATTGCGAATGAAGTTAGCCGAGGGTCCCAAACCCAATAAGTACCCCAAGTGCTGCTGCCCCATAGACTTCCAGTAATTATTGTAACAATAGTCATTGTTACACCAATCATTGCTGATGATTTGGCTGCTAACGCGCTTACGAAGTGACGTCTGATCAACCAAACAAGTGATGTTATGGTCATCATAAGGTATATGTTTATTGCTAAGAATGCTGCAGGAACGTGGATAAATATTATTTTAACAGTCTCCATTTGTTTATAGTCTGGGCTTGTAAAGAATACCCCCCAAACTAAGCCAGGTATAATTGTTAAGACAGCTATTAAACCTGCCAACGGTGATATGATTTTTGCTAGTTTTTTGAAAAGTACTGGGTTTGAGAACTTCCAAAACTTATTTAACAATCTGTTTTCCATTTTAAGAATAATTCAATTTGATAGCGTAAGACGATATATATGGACTAAGCACTACAGTAAATAGTGTATTTGCGTAAAGGAGCAAATATTCAAATGCAAATAAGTTGGTGGTGGTAGAGCTACTGCAAAAAACCCCTAAAAGAAGAGTTGGAAAATAAAATGGTATTGTTATCGTTGTAAGGAGAAAACTACTGCGATTGGATAATGTGAGACAGGAAATCATTGTGCCTAAAAAACTCAGTGAAGGAGAGCCTAGTAGTAATATTAAAACTGTTTTTATTATATTGTAAGAGCTTATTTGGAATGTGAGTAAGACTATTGGTGTAATAAGTAAAAGTGGCAAAACCACTGAAATCCAGTGAACGATCGTTTTACAAAAAAGGGTTACCTCTATAGGAATATCGGCAATCAAAAGATAGTCCAAAACCCCACTTTCGAAGTCTTCATGAATGACTTTATTAAGAGTAAGCAAAGTAGACATCAAAAGGCTTAACCAAACTGCAGTTAAGCCGATCCCACTGAGAATAAAATTATCTCGAAATGTCGAAAGAGCAAATAAAAGCATAAAAAATAGGAAAAAGGAAAAAGCTAAAACTACGTGTGAGCCAGACCTTAATATCAACAGAAACTCTAATCGAAGGATATTTAACATTGCGATAGATTGCCCCTATATCTATCTAGGTTAATCATTTTGCTTTTCTTAAATTGTTCAGGTTCATGTGTGGTAATTATTGATAAGCCTCCCGATTTGAGGTGTAAGGTATGCAGTTCCAAGAACTTTTCCTTACCCACAGGATCAAGGTTTGTCGTTGGTTCGTCCAGCACCCAAATATTTCTTTGCATCAAAGAAAGCCTCGCTAAGGCTATTCTTTTTCGCTGACCTTTAGAACAGTTTTCAACAGCATTATTTGGTAACTCCCAAAACTTTATCAAATCTGAAGTGATGGCATCTGAGCTGTAAAATGCCTTCCAATAATTTAATACCTCCCTAGGCGTTAACCCAATTTGGAGAGAGGCTTTGTGCCCAAAGTATCCAATTTGTTCCTGCCTATTGGAAGGGTTACTAGAAAGATCTCCCCCGTTTATAAATATCTTGCCCCTGAAACTTGCTTTAAACCCCATGATTGTGTTAAGAAGAAGGGTCTTGCCAACGCCATTTCGGCCTGTGATCGTAATCGACTGCCCTGAAGTTAGACTAAAATTGATATCATCGAGTATAACTTTGCCGTCAACTGCACACGATAACGAATTTATTGAGATAGAGATTTTTTTTATTTTTTCCATGTTTGTTCTGATGAGGCAATTTAAATATATTGAATAGTAGTTTCTCATATCAAATTAGTAATAAGTACCAATAGCACAAAGAGGATAATATGAAAAAGAGATTTACTGAGATTTACAGAGGCAAGAGAGGTTTAGAGACAAAATAAGTGAGAACAAAAAAACTCTTCACTTGTAAGTACTGAAGACCTTGAAAATTTCAATCTTTCATGTAACACATAAGGCAAGGCTAAGGTTTCTGTCTACAGGTATTTATATTTCACCGAAAAAAGGTCTGTCTATATTTTATAATATGTCAATGTCAAAAGAATTTTCGCAAATAAACAACTGGATTATCTTCTACAGTGTCTTACTTCTCGCATGGATTGGGGTAGCGACTATGGCGTTTGAGAGCTTATTACCAAGCAATGCAAATATTGTAAAAATTGTGCTTGAGATCTGTAGTAGTTCTGTTTCAGATCTAAATTTAATTGGAGTTTTTTTTATGTGGCTTTTGATGAGCATCGCAATGATGTCACCTACTATAATCCCAACCCTAAAGACCTATGAGGATATATTAGAAAATGGTGGAAAAAGAGAAAATAGTTTTTGGTGGTTTATTGGAGGTTTTATGGCCGTCTGGACGATTTTTTCTGTTTTAATGTCCCTAGTACAAGTGCTCCTGGGAAAGCTTTATCTGCTCAATGATCAAGGAGTATTTGTAAGCTCGCTACTGAGTTCCTCCTTTCTTGTACTGGCCGGTTTATATCAACTCAGCTCATACAAGCAAGCGTGTCTTATCAAATGTCAGAGACCTTTTACTTTTTTTCTTCAGAATTGGAAAAGTGGATACGTGGGATCTTTCAACATGGGCTCATCGATCGGATTATATTGTCTTGGTTGCTGTTGGGCACTTATGGCGCTCGCTTTTGTTGGAGGCGTTATGAATATCGTGTTAATGGCTATAATGACGCTTTTCATGATCTTAGAGAAAGTACCTGATTACGGTAAATATATTTCAAAACCTTTATCTTTAATCTTGATTGGTTCTGGAACCGTGTTAGTTTGGTTTTGAAAATTTAGGAGTAATAGAATATGGGTTCGGAAAAAGTTGATTGGGCTATAAATGGTGAGCTCGCACTTAATTGTAATTGTACAGTTTTTTGTCCTTGTGCAGTAAGTCTTGGGGATCATCCTCCTACTGAGGGTTACTGCCAAACATGGTTGGCTGTAAGAATTGATAATGGACATTTTAGGGATGTCGATCTCTCAGGGCTTAATGTGGGGATGCTGATGGAAATCCCAGGGAAAATGGCAAGAGGGAATTGGACTATCGGGGCATTTATAGATGACAGTGCAGGAGAAGAGGCCTTCGACGCTCTCGATAAAATATTCTCTGGGAAAGTTGGTGGTACAACAGGTCTTTTTTCAATTTTGACAGGAACTTACCTTGGAAGTGAGCGATCTCCGGTTGAGTATAAAACTGAAGGTGAAAAACGGATAGTGAATGTTGGGAAAAAAATTCAGGGTGTAATAAAGCCTATTGAGGGTTTGGAGAAAGGGAAAAACGTAACTTTTCAAAACTCAACTTATTGGATGGGGCCCGAGGTTATTATTTCGACCGCTGAACAAGGACGGGTTCGAGCATTTGGTCGTGTGTGGGATTTTGAAGGTAGAAGCGCAGAACTGTGCAAAATTAAATGGGGAACGCACTAGTTTTTAAAATATCAATTTATGGAGAGTAATGTGAGCACAAAAGAATTATATGATTTAGGTGACCAGCCACCTCTTGGAGAGGTTCCATCAAAAATGCATGCATTTATGGTACGACAAGATAGATTTGGTAAACCAATAGATGCATGGAAAAGCGAGGTTATTGGTGTGCCGGACATTGGACCTAAAGATGTGTTGGTTTATGTCATGGCTACAGGAATAAATTACAATAATGTATGGGCAGCGCTTGGGTATCCTGTGGATGTTATAGCCACGCGTCAAAAGAAGGGCGAACCGGAAACGTTCCACGCAGGTGGCTCTGATGCCTCAGGTATAGTATATAAAGTAGGAGAGCAGGTCTCAAACATTAAGGTTGGTGATGAAGTAGTGATACATTCAGGTACTTGGCAAAATGATGATCCCTGGGTTTTATCAGGTAAGGACCCAATGCTTGCTCCTTCGGCAAAGGTTTGGGGCTATGAAACTAACTATGGTTCATACTGTCAGTTCGCTAAAGCCCAATCGCATCAGATCCTAAAAAAACCCACTCATCTTAGTTGGGAAGAGTCTGCCTGTTATATGCTTTGCGCTTCAACTGCTTATAGGCAACTTATGGGCTGGGCTCCCCACACTGTAGAAAAAGATGATGTTGTTCTTGTTTGGGGCGCAGCGGGTGGTCTAGGTGCAATGGCATTACAAATTGTCTCAGCTTTAGGTGGAAAACCAATAGCTGTAATATCTGACGAAGGCAAGCGTCAGTTTTGTATGGATAAGGGGGCTGTAGGTGTAATAAATAGAAATGATTTCAGCCACTGGGGCGCACTTCCTGATACAGAGGACCCCAGTTTTAATGAATGGATGGCAGGAGCTAGAGCTTTTGGTAAAGCAATATGGGACATATTAGGGGAGAGAACAAACCCAAAAATTGTCTTCGAGCATCCGGGAGAGGCTACTTTACCTACGTCGGGATTTGTTTGTGCTCTTGGTGGTATGGTCGTCGTTTGCGCAGGTACAACTGGCTACAACGTAACACTTGATCTAAGGTACCACTGGATGCATCAAAAACGATTACAGGGATCTCATGTTGCTAACGATGATGAGGCAAGCGCAGTTAATGAACTCGTCATCCAAAAAAAAGTTGATCCTTGCCTGTCAGAGACATATGAGTTTGAGCAAATTGGGCATGCGCATCAGTTAATGCATGAGAACAAACATCCAAGCGGAAATATGGCGTGTCTAGTTAATGCAACGTCTAGAGGCCAAGGAACAAAGTAAAATCATTCTTTGGAAATGAAAAATTTTGACCTAGACTTTGTCAGATCGCAATTTTATGCGTTTGATGCTGATAATCCTCTTTACCAGAAAGCATTCTTTGAGAATGCCGGAGGGAGCTTCCCTTGTAAGTTTGTCGTTGACAAACTTACAAGGTTTTATGAGACCAAAAAAGTGCAACCCTATGGGTACTTTAATGGATCAATCGAGGCTGGTGAAGAAATGGATAAGAGCACCGAAAAGCTAGCACGGTTATTGAGAGTTCCTACAAACAACCTTCATGTGGGCCCTTCTACTTCTCAAAACACTTACGTCTTAGCAAATGCACTTCGCTTATCAAAAACAAAAAGAAAGACGCTCATAGTCTCTAACCAGGATCATGAGGCAAATACTGGGGTATGGAGAAATTTAGCAACCCAAGGCTTTGAGATTAGAGAGTGGGGAGTTAGGTCAAATGGCAGTTTGTATTTAGAAGACTTAAAACAACTAATTGATTGCACCGTTTGCTTGATAGCGTTGCCCCATGTTTCTAATATAATAGGGCAAGTTAATCCTGTTGAAGAAATTTGCAATTTAGCTAGAGAATCAGGAGCCTTTACCTGTGTGGACGGAGTAAGTTATGCACCTCATGGGATACCTCAAATTAATGATTTCAACCCGGACATTTATCTATTCTCATCTTATAAAACTTTTGGGCCACATCTTGGCGTGATGTATGTGTCAGATAATTTGGCGGCAGAATTAGAAAGCCAATGTCACTATTTTAATAAGGAATTCCCAAATAAAAGGTTCACTCCCGCTGGACCCGATCATGCACAAGTTTCAGCTTTAGGGGGAATATATGACTATTATGAAGCACTTGCCAACCATCATTTAAATAACAAATCACCATTGAGTTTTTCTACTTACGATGTAAATCATTTGATTGCTAGTCAGGAAAAAAAAATTCTTAAGCCTCTTCTTGATTTTTTGAAAACTAAAACAAACGTTAGATTACTTGGTTCCTACGAAGTAGAAGATAGGGTGCCAACTGTTTCTATAACAATTAAAAAATCAAATATCGCACTTGCAAAAGAATTAAATGAACTAGATATCTCAGTAGGTGCGGGTGACTTTTATGCGGTTCGTCTTCTTAATGCCCTAAATGTTGATATTAATGAGGGTGTAGTTAGGTTGAGCTTCGTGCACTATACCTCGGACAGTGATGTTGAGAAATTAATAAGCGGTCTTGATCAACACCTTTAAATAATCGGACTTACTATGAGTGTAAATTTAGTTTGGTTTCGTAGAGACCTCAGGCTTAGTGATAACCCGGCTCTCCATACTGCGGCACAAAATGGAAAGCCGTTAATTCCCTTATTTATATTGGATGAGAATACGGAGCGTGCGGGAGCTGCGTTTAAGTGGAGGCTAAAACTGTCTTTAGACAGTCTTTCCTTGGATTTGAGGCATTATGATTCAAAGCTGATTTTAAGGAAGGGTAAACCTCTTACCGTATTAAAAGAATTGAAAATCTCCCTTGGTGATTTAAGCATTTTTTGGAATAGATTGTATGATAAAAATTCTGTTAAAAGAGATACTGAAATTAAATCATATTTCGAGGCTCTAGGAGTCAGAGTTACGTCTACAGAAGGAATGCTTTTGCATTCACCGTGGAAGACGCAAACTAACTCGGGATCACACTATAAAGTTTTCACTCCTTTTTGGAAGGCTCTTTCGAAACAAGAAGTTGAGCGGACACTTCCAAAACCAATTACACTTATAAAACCTATGAAATGGCCAGAGAGCGATAATGTCAATGAGTGGAAATTGGAAAAAGAAATAGGCTCACGAAGAGAGTATTTAACTGAAGCAGTAAATGTTGGTGAGGAAAGAGCTAAAGTACGCCTTAATAATTTTCTTAGTCAGAGGTTAAAAATTTATGAAAAATCGAGAGATAGAGTTGATTTAACAGAAAGTTCAAACTTATCCGAGAACCTAGCATATGGTGAAATTTCTGCGCGAGAAATATGGCATTCCGCTCTTGCTCAGGAAGGGGTTAAGTTCAAGGATAAGGAGATGTTTATGAGACAATTAGCATGGCGTGATTTTGCTTGGTACCTTTCTTATTTCAGTCCGCATATTATCCATACAAATTGGAAATCGGAATGGGATCATTTTCCTTGGAGGGAAGATCAAGATGATTTGAATAGTTGGAAAAGAGGGCTAACTGGGCAGCCGATCGTAGACGCAGGAATGAGAGAGATGTATATCACAGGAAGGATGCACAATAGGGTTAGGATGATAGTAGCATCATATTTAACCAAACATCTCCTCATTGATTGGAGAAAGGGGCTTAAATGGTTTGAAGAATGCTTGATTGACTGGGACCCGGCATCAAATGCTATGGGTTGGCAATGGGTGGCTGGATCCGGTCCAGACGCCAGCCCTTTTTTTCGAGTATTTAACCCTGAATTGCAAGCAAAAAAATTTGATCCAGACGGTAGATATCAAATGAAATACTTGGGTCTAAGTTCCTCGTCCACTCACGAGAGCGACAAATTTTACAGAATGGCACCGAAAAGCTGGAATATTAATCAAAAAAGTCGTCCCGCTTCGTCTATCGTTGATTTAAAGTTTGGACGTGATAGAGCTCTTCATTCATATTCTAAATTTAAGAAAATCATAGCGGATCTATAAAATGAAAATTGCGGTGGTAGGGTCAGGGATATCTGGGCTTGGGGCAGCCTTGGCGCTTTCGGAAAAATATGAGGTGTTCTTATTTGAAAAAAATAGCTACTTTGGGGGGCATTCAAATACTGTTAAAATAAAACTGAAAACGGAAAGTATGTATGTAGATACTGGGTTTATTGTTTTCAATGAAAAAAATTATCCCAACCTCGTAAGGTTATTCGATGAATTAATGGTTACTACAAAAAGCTCAAACATGTCGTTTGGGGTGTCCCTTGACGACGGAAGATTAGAGTACGCTGGTGAAAATTTTAACTCTTTTTTTGCACAACGGAAAAACTTATTTAGCATAAAGCACTTGAGAGGTCTCTACGACATTTTTAGATTTAAAAATATAGCCAAAAAATTTATGGAAACGAGCAAATTTGCACATTTCAATATGCGTCAATTTCTTAGGCAATACAACTTTGGTAACTGGTTTTCAGAAATGTTTATTGTTCCTATGGGTGCTGCTATTTGGTCTGTGCCAACGGATAATATATTAGATTTTCCAGCACATAGTTATTTAAAATTCTTCGAAAATCACAGCTTACTTGATCTTATAACTACACAAATTGAATGGAGAACCGTGGATGGGGGCTCAAAACAATATGTAGATAAAATTATCAAAAAATTGGGAAAAAATGTTTTTTTAAACACACCGGTAAAAACAATTACGAGAAGGCAGAAAAAATGCATTCTCCATGCTGGAAATGGTT
The DNA here is from genome assembly GCA_902524845.1 of uncultured Alphaproteobacteria bacterium. Lineage (GTDB taxonomy): Bacteria > Pseudomonadota > Alphaproteobacteria > Rhodobacterales > Rhodobacteraceae > CACIJG01. Next base: position 9,733 of record CABZEW010000007.1, on the reverse strand, counting down.
TTGGTAACATGGCCTTTGATAAAGTAGTTTTAGCCTGTGATGGTCCACAAACTTTAAAGTTAATTAAAGATCTCACTAAAGAAGAAGAGGGTATTTTAAAAATGTTTAAGGTATCTGAGAATAAGGTGGCGCTTCACTCTGATGAGACCCATATGCCAAAGCTGAAAAAGGTATGGTCCAGTTGGAATTTTATTACGAATAACATTAACGACGCTAGAAAGAAACCTATTGAGGTTACCTACTGGATGAATAAGTTACAGAATATAAAAAGTAAAAACCAGTATTTTGTTTCGCTTAATCCTAGCAAAAAAATTGATCGTAGTTTAATACACTACGAAACTTCATACTCTCACCCAATTTTTGACTCAAATACATTGAATGCACAAATAAAGCTAAATGCTATTCAGGGTAAAAATTCATTGTACTTTGCGGGGGCAAAAATGGGTTTTGGTTTTCATGAAGATGGCTTAAACTCAGCCTTAAATGTAGCAAAGTTATTAGGTTGTGAGCCTAGTTGGTCTCGAAGAAAGATATAAAAATTATGGATAAATCGTGTGTTTATTTTGGCTCTGTTATGCACATGCGTTTAAAACCCACAAGACACTTTTTCCGTTACAAAGTTTTTAGTCTGTTTTTAGATATTGATAGATTAGCTGAGTTCGATAAGACCTCCTGGTTTTTTAGGTTAAATAAATGGGGAATGATATCTCTCTATCAAAAAGATCATGGAGATAGGAGCACGTTAAAATTGAGAGACTGGGTAAATGAAAAACATTTTTCAGCAGGATTAATAAAACCAGAAAAAGTCTATTTATTGAGTTTTCCAAGAGTTTTAGGACTTGGCTTCAGCCCATTATCTGTTTTCTTCTGTTACTCTAAAGACAGGTTAAATTCTATTATCTACGAAGTAAAAAATACATATGGAGATCAAATTGAATACGTAGTTGACAGTCAACCTGATACTGATGGAAGGATCAGGCACTCACATGAAAAAAATATGTATGTATCACCGTTTATTGATATGGATCAGACTTATCATTTTACGATTTTACCTCCAGATGAGAAGCTATCGATAAGAATTAACGAAAAAGATAAAGATGGTCTCTTACTAATTGCTAGTCAAACTGGTAGATCGAAAGATTTTAATGACTGGACCCTTAGTAAAGCATTGTTATGTTATCCTTTAATGCTAGCAAAAGTATTGATTTTGATCCATTGGAATGCTTTAATTTTATACTTGAAGAGGGTTAAAATCGTCCCTTATAGTTAATGCAGATTAAGGGGTGAAAAAAAGTATGATTGACTTATTTATTAGAGATGTGAAGGGGCATTCAAAACTCCCCAGATGGTTTTCTTCGATATTCAAAATGATAATGAATCCTAAGTCAGGAAGTTTAATCATTCAACTTCCTGATGGACGAAAGTTTTATGTGGAAAGTGAAAAACCAGGTGCTAACGCCCATATAATTGTAAGAAATGAAAATTTTTTCTCAAGACTTGTCCGTGAGGGACAAAATGGATTTTCAGAGGCATATATGGACGGGTGGTGGGATACTCCAGATCTTCAAGAAGTCTTAGATTTTTTTCTTTTAGCAGGAGATGATGTCTATAATGAGTTAATTGGCACTAATTTCGTGCGAGTATACGAAAGACTAAACCACTGGTTGCGGTCAAACTGGAAATTTCAGGCTAAGAAAAACATTTCCTACCATTATGATTTAGGCAATCAATTTTATAGGGAATGGTTGGATAAAACTATGACGTATTCGTCTGCTCTTTTTAAAAGCAAAAAGGAAATGTTATCTTCCGCTCAGACAAATAAATATGAGTCGATTTGCAAAAGTTTAAATTTGCAGGAGGGTGATAATGTTTTGGAAATTGGCTGCGGTTGGGGAGGCTTTGCTGAGCATGCCATTAAGACTAGAGGCATTAATCTTACCGGCCTTACATTGTCTAAAGAGCAGTTAAATTATTCTAAAAAAAGAATGTTTGAATTGGGAATGGCAGATAAAAGCTCATTTTTTTTGCAAGATTATAGAGATGAAAAAGGACTTTATGATGGAGTCGTTTCAATAGAGATGTTTGAAGCTGTTGGAGAAAAATATTGGCCAGTATACTTCAATACTGTAAAAAACTCGCTTAAGAGTGGTGGGCTTGGGTGCCTACAAGTTATTACTATAGACGACAAGTATTTCCCTCACTACCGGAAAAGTGTTGATTTTCTTCAAAAGTATATTTTTCCTGGGGGTATGCTTCCAAGCTATACAGCACTTATCGAACAAATACGTAATGCAGACTTGGAATTTATAAAAAGTAAGGAATTTGGACAAAGTTATTCGAAAACGCTACGCATTTGGTCTCAGAGTTTCAACACAAAATGGGATAACATCTCGCAGTTAGGGTTCGATGATAGGTTTAGGCGAATGTGGAACTTTTACTTAACATCATGTGCATCATTCTTTTTTTCTGGTGCTGGTGATGTAACACAAGTAACTCTAAAGAGAAATTAATGTCCTTTGAACAATAATTATCTAGCACCTCTTATTTATTCCTCCAATGCACTTTCTTTAGCTTTAATTATATTTCCACTATTTGTTTTTGTGGGAGAACATTATGCTAGTCAATTTGGTATCTCCCTCCTCGGAATTGGATTAATATTTATACTTGTCCGATTGTTAGATGGTCTTTTAGATCCTTTAGTGGGGTTAGCAAGTGATAATTTGAACTTCCCTGTTGGAAAAAGAAAATTCTGGCTATTGATATCTTTACCATTCACTCTGGTTGGTGTTTGGGGTCTTTTTGGGTCTAATCTCGACGGTGCATTTGCCTTTCAATACTTTGTATTTAATATTGTTTTACTGACAATAGGCTTGTCACTTTTTACTCCTCCATTTTATAGCCTGGGTGCCGAATTAAGTGAAAAATATGTTGAGAGATCTCGGATTACATTTTTCCGAGAAGGGTTCTTTCTTCTCGGAACAATTCTGGCAGCTCTGTTATATGCCTTGGCTGAGGGATCTACGCAAGCTTTAAAAAATATTGCGATTGTGATTTGCATTTGTCATCCCGTAACTATAGTAGCATCTATTTTTTTCGTAAGGGAAAAGGATATGGTGCCGCAAAATAAATCAGGGATATTTAGCGTAGTGACAACCATACTAGTAGACAGAAAGCTAAAGTACTTTTTTCTAAGTCAGTTTTTTAACGCCGCGGCAAATGGCATACCAGGAGCACTATTTGCTTTTTTTGTGATCCATAAGCTACAAAGAGAGGACCTAGTTGGAGTGCTAATGCTCATTTACTTGGTATCGGGGGTATTAGCAGTACCTTTATGGATTAATGTCAGTAGGTTTTTCAAGAAAAGTAATTTATGGTGTTTTTCGATGTTTTTGTCTATGTCTGTTTTTTTATTAGTATTCTTTTTAGACAAAGAAAGTATTTTTCTCTTCTCAATTGTATGCATCTTCACGGGCGTATGTGTAAGTGCTGATTCTGCACTTCCAACGTCTATTCAAGCGGATTTATTGGACGAAGATTTTAATAAAATGAAGAGTAATCGCTCAGGAACCTTTTTTTCAATTTTGTCTATTATCAATAAATCCGCTGCAGCATTTTCAGGGGGATTTGTTTTATTATTCCTTTATGTTATCGACTTTGATCCTTTAGGAGGCAATCCAGAAGAGGTACTATTTTGGTTGACTTGTTTGTACGCTGCTGCGCCGATTACTCTTAAGGTTTTGCCATTAGTACTAATGTTTGGGTATTCTGAAAAAAATACCCATAAACCTACTTCATAAGAAGAAAGTATTTACCCAGCAAGTTATCTATAAACCTTTTAGGCAATTTGCTTATAAGGTAAAACTGAAGTCCTGATGGTCCCATTGAATATTTGACTTTAGGATTTTTTTCCATTGAAATTTTGTAGATTTTTTGAGCTAAAAACTGAACATCTTGTCCTTGCTCTGATAATTCTTTGATATAATTTGTAAACTTAGCGAAGGCATTATTATATACTGTCTTTTTAAAATCAGCGGCTCTTCCGTCTGCATTTGATTTATCCCAAATTGCAGTTTTAAAAGCTCTTGGTGCAATAATTATTACTTTGATTCTGTGAATTAATAGTTCCCGACGAAGAGACTCGGAAAACCCTTCAAGAGCGTGTTTACTTGAACAATAGGACGCCATAAAAGGCTGTCCAATTGATCCGCCACCAGAGCTTATATTTATAATTTTCCCAGGATAACGTTTGTTTTTCGTGCCAAGCAATGGCAGAAATATTTGAACACAGTTAAAAGTTCCTGAAACCATTGTTTTCAAGTGAAGATCAAATTCTTCACTAGAAATGTGTTCAACAGGCCCCAATTTTGCAATTCCTGCATTATTAATCAAAATACCTAGATTAGCCCCTTTTAAAGTTAATTTAACTTTTTTGTATGCTTTGGTGATCTGTGAATAGTTGGTTACATCAAAAACTAAAGGTACGAAATTATTACCATATTTCTTTTTAAGAGGCGCTTCTAGTTTTTTGTCTCTTATCGATCCAAATACAAGAAAGCCCTGCTTCAGAAACTTCATGACAAGTGCTGCACCAATACCTGTTGAACAGCCTGTGATCAAGATTGACTTATTCAACTGTTTTTCCATATCTTGTGGATATTATTTTTTCTGTTTTTCAAAATAAAACTAGCTGGATAGTTTCCGACAGTAAAGTCACTCCCGACCCAATTTTTTTGTTCGTCATATTGCAGGGTTAATTCCAAATCGCCTGATATTTCCCATTGTGTTACTGAGTAATTTTTCTCATTAAAGGATATTTTTTTATTCTTCAACTTTCGAGTTTTTATCTCTAGAGGTGTTCCATCCTGTGTACTAACCCAAATTTTTCGTTTTAAAAACTCTGGAGTGAAATAACTCGTAGTTGCAAAAGTGTCTTTAATAACCCCTGAAAAAGCTGAGCCTTCAATTCTAAAACCACCTTCTTCTCGCAGGCCTTTTACATAATATTTTTTACCAAACCAAGATGAATTAGCATCTATGGATATTAGCGCTTTCTTTCTCCAAACCTCGCGATTTTTTAAAGTGTATTTCATAAATTTAAGCCCTAAAAATTTTGGCGTTATTTCAACATCAACTAAGACTTCTAAGCCACTTTTGAGCTTTTTGTAAGTTAGATTTGAATACCCAACTATTTCATCATTTAATAGTACATCAAAGCTGATATAAGTGTTTGCAGTTGAACCATACGCTTGCTGCGAAATCAAGCCTAACGAAAAAACGCTAGAAATAAGAAAATGTCTTCTTTTCATTTTGCTAAAAATCACTCTTAAAATTAATAAGCAAGTATAATAAGTAATACTATATTATTCCGATCGCATCAATTTACACATTAATTGATACTCGGTAATAAATTAAAAAGTGTGGAATTCTACTGAGATTTCTGTATGAATTGGGTCAATTTTATGAATTAAAGTAACTGTTGTTAATCCTCTTTAAGGTAGGTAAGTTCTGCACATGAGTAAACTAAATAAGCTATTTATTAAGTTCTTTGCCGCTTTGTTACTCTTCCTTATCCCGATACATGTAAAGGGAGAGCCGCTTGAAATTATTTTTGGCAGTTTCAACAAAAACGCTGAAAGAGCTACTGAGATTCTATCTAAGGGAGAAGCATCCAATGAGTCTCTCAGTTATTTGAGAGCGGATTTATTCGAAGATAGAAATAAAGCTCTCCTTTTGCAGAAAAAGATAAATGACATGTATTTGGTACAAAGAGCTGAGCTAAAGCTTATCGATGACCTGATTGCAGATAGTTCGATTCAAGGAACATATATTGCGTTGAAGCGGCAAAAACTAGTAAGTACTTTAGAAAAAACTACGTTCAAATTGGCAAATACAAAGCTTTCTCTAAGAAAAGCGGAAAGACTGATCAAAGAAATTGATACACTAAAGAAGGTACGATTCAATGAAAGGTTCTTCTCATTTAATAAACAAGTTTTATTACCTACTACATACGCCGAGGGAACATCTGATTTTTTTAATTTAGTTGGAAAATTTGCAGAGGATTTTTATCAAAACTTTAACACTCAAGCTAGGTGGATTAGGGTGTTGTCCGTTTCACTTCCTCAGCTGGCATTATTTTTCATTGGCTTTTTAATAATAGTGTTTCAAAACAAAATAATTTTATTTGTAAACACTGTCATTTCGCCAATTACAAAAAGAAAAGAAACACAAATTTTTTTAAAACCTTTTCTACGCTTAATTGCTCAATCAATTGGTGCTGCACTTATAATAAATTTTCTACAAATTCTTAGTGGAAATTATGGGCTGCCGATATTAATAGATGTATTACCTAAAGCAGCACTAGTTTTTCTGCTGGGCTATTTTCTACAAGCCGTTGTTGCAGAGGCAAAAAGTAGATTATCAAATGATAATTTTGGCTACTCCTTGGATCTGTTACGGTTACAGAGAACTATATTTTGCATTGCTATTGCTTTAGGGTTTTTTACTGTAATTAGCTACTTGACCGAGAGATCGTATCTTTCTCATGAAGCTGAGGTAACCTTAAACGCTATAGGTTTAGTTATAATTGCGAGTGTATTGAATTATGGTTTGAGAAGTGTACAAACTCTTATTTTCTCATTAGCAAGTCTTCTGCCAGATAGGGAGAGAGGTTTAAGCTTTTTGTCAGTCGATTATATTGCAAAAGGAGCCATTGCTCTGACTTGGGTGTTTTTAATAGGAGGTATTTTTGGCTATCTTCTAATTGCCTTTGAGATAATAAAAGTGATGAGTTACATGACAGGAATAATGATCTTTGCAGTTTTGATCGACTTTTTCTTACGCGTACTGTTCTTGTCGGAAAGGAAAAAGAAGAACAATGACATTAACCCATATTTTGTAGGTTTTAGCTTGATTAATTTCATTGGTAATCTCTTGCTTTTGGGTTTAGCTCTAGGGGTTGAGTTTTCACAATATGTAGAGCTTTGGGTGAGATTTAATGAAGGGTTAACTCTGGGAGATGTCAACTTAACACCAGTCTCCATTTTGAACTTTGGTATCATATTTGGTCTAGGTTACTTTGCAACAACTGTTTTTCAAAAAATTATAAGGGGTACTGTTTTACCCAAAACTAAAATGGATAAAGGAAGTCAAAATGCATTGGTGTCTGGTGTTGGGTATATTGGGTATACATTGGCAGCCGTAGTTGCCTTATCTTCAGTTGGTTTCAATTTGTCAAGCATTGCTATTGTTGCTGGAGCTCTAAGTGTAGGGATTGGTTTTGGTCTCCAGACTATTGTATCAAATTTTGTTTCCGGAATTATTTTGCTTATCGAGAGACCAATCAAAGAGGGAGATTGGATAGAAGCCTCAGGTTTTTCAGGGACTGTTAAAAAGATATCTGTGCGTTCAACGCAAATCGAAACGTTTGATCGAGCAATGGTTGTTGTTCCGAACTCGGAATTAATTGCAGGGTCCGTTCTAAACTGGACCCATAGTAACGAGACAGGCAGAGTACGGGTTTCGGTAGGTGTTTCCTATGATACTGACCCAAAAAGGGTAGAGAGATTATTACTAAAAATTGGTAAAAGTCATGAGATGGCTCTCGAAAACCCAGAGCCATTTGTAAGATTTCAGCGGTTTGGTGATAGTTCATTAGATTTTGATTTAATTATCTATGTGAGGGATAAAAACTATATGTTTCAGGTGCGATCTGAACTCCATTATTCTGTGTTTGAATTATTTAAAAAGGAGGGTATCGAGATCCCATTCCCTCAGAGAGACTTAAATATAAAAGGAAATTCAACTCTAAAAACTAGTAAAAGCCTTTTGGAAAAAAAGGGTAATACAAATGAGTGATCAAATATTTCTCTACAATGATACACCCTACAAAAAACAACATGAGGCTAGAATTATTGGTAAATCCACTGATTTTGGTATTAAGCTTGATGAGCCAATTTTTTACCCCAAAGGAGGAGGCCAGCCTGGAGATTCGGGAACTCTTCTAGTTAATGGTTGTAGCTTTAAAGTAATTCAGGTAGTGAAGGATACAGAAGGACAGGTTTTTGTTAAAATTGATAACGCGGATGATTCAACTAATTTTGAAAATGGTACATTAACAACCCAAATTTTGGATTGGAATACTAGGTATAAATATATGAGAACGCACACTGCGCTACACCTACTGTCCGTATGTCTACCTTTCCCAGTAACAGGTGGACAAATTACTTTTGAAAAAGGTCGACTTGATTTCGATATGCCTGAGTCACCGGATAAGGATCAAATTACAGATAGATTGAATACTATGGTAGAGAAAGACTATACCGTCTCTCATGAGCTAATCTCCCAAGAAGAACTAAGAGGCAAGCCACAACTAATAAAAACAATGTCAGTGAAACCTCCACAAAATGTTGACTTTGTTCGACTAGTGAGGATAGGTAACTCTAATAAAATCGTTGATTTACAGCCTTGTGGAGGAACTCATGTTAAGTCAACTTCGGAGATAGGTAAGCTCCTTGTTTCAAAAATAGAAAAAAAAGGTCGAATGAATAGACGTGTTTCAGTTGTCTTGCAAGATTGATAAAAATACGTAAAATGCTGAAATCATAGGAGAGGTGGCCGAGTGGTCGAAGGCGCACGCCTGGAAAGTGTGTAGGCGGGAAACCGTCTCCAGGGTTCGAATCCCTGTCTCTCCGCCAACCCCTTTAAAATATATAAAGTATTGATTTTATTGAAAAAATATTGATTAGGTCATTACACAGGTCATTACTTGGGTGACTATTTTTACTTTTTTATAAATAAATACTAAAACTTTTGGGCCAATTTACTATTACAAAAAGCAGTAGAAGTTATGTACCCCATCGAACAAAGGCGATATTACTATTGCCTACCAAAGCATGATATTAGGAGTAATAAGGAACTAGATGAGAGATGGTAGCTAATCCTCACTTGTAAAAGCACCAATGCCTACTACATGTATGTCATGATAATATTTATAGCAACATTAGCCACAATCCTTCTTGTAACAAAGCTTGGAGCAAAGCCTAAGCAACAGCCAAGGCTTGTAAGGGTGAAGGCGAAAAAAGGTAATAAGTAGTTAGTTTTCTAACATCCTTTATAATTCTTCTTAAAGCATTCTCTGGCTAATTCTTGGGCCTTCACTATCTGATATGAGGTCATTTTCTCTGTTAGTAGTTGACGAAGTTGCTGAGCCATTTCAAATCCACTTGAGGAAGCTAGATTTGCCCAAATAAGTGCATACACTTTATCTTCTGGTACTCCATTCCCTAAATAATATAACCTAGACAGATGATACTGAGAAAAAGTATCACCTTGTTCCGCGGACCTATTAAACCATTTCAATGCAATTTTATAGTCAGGTACTACGCCGAGTCCAAAACTGTGTGCCACTCCTAGGTGATATTGCGCTTTAGCGTTGCCCTGTTCTGCGGAAAGAGTAAACCATTTTACAGCAGTCTTATAATCTTTGGGAATGCCTGTTCCCTTACGATACATCTTTGCCAAGTTAAATTGCGCAATCATATCTGCCTTTTCTGCTAATGGTATAAATATTTGCAAAGCAGTGTCATAATCATCCTTCTTGTATGCAGCGGCGGCTCTTTGCAGTTCACTACCCCTACTTATATCGTAGCCTCCAAACAAAAGGATGAGAAAGGAAAATAAAATCACTGTAAATCTCATAGTGGAATAATATCTTCCGTTTTGAATTTTGAGAAGT
>CABZEW010000006.1:20000-64718 GCA_902524845.1 uncultured Alphaproteobacteria bacterium | reverse complement strand
TAACATTTTTTTTTCTAAATATTTTTACTGATCCTGCTCAAGCAGTTGCAGGAGAAGAAGCATTGTTTGAAGAAATTGAGCAGATAAGAACACAGTATGGCTTTGATCGACCGATCCTCACCAGGTATTTTGAATGGTTGGGGGGGATTTTTACAGGAGATTTTGGGGTAAGCTATTACTGGAACAAACCTGTCGGTACCCTTTTGTTAGAAAGAGCACCTCAGACAATAAAGCTTGCTTTGATGTCTGTAAGTGTAACTATTATGGTCGCTATCCCCCTAGGGATATTCGCCGCATTAAATCCAAATTCAATAATAGATCGTTTTGCGTTAAGTGTGGCTGTTTCTGCTCAAGCTATTCCTAATTTTTGGTTAGGGCTTATTCTTATTATTATCTTTTCCGTAACCTTTCCAATATTCCCAGTTTCAGGGGATAAAACATACTACCATTTTATTTTACCATCAGTTGTTCTTGGCACAAGTTCTGTTCCTCCTGTAATGCGATTAATGCGGACGGGTTTACTTGATGTAATTAATTCTGATTATATTAGAACAGCCCGTTCGATTGGATTTTCAGGCTGGAGGTTGGTTACTAAGCATGCTTTAAGAAATGCTGTTTTACCAATAATAAGTGTAATTGCTGTGCAGCTCGGACACAAATTTGGAGGGTCACTAATAACTGAGTCTGTCTTCGCAATAAATGGACTGGGACGATTAGCTTTACTATCTATTTTGGGAGCGGATATCCCAACTGTTCAAATATTAATTTTTGTTTTCGCCATTACTTTTATAGTTTTTAACCTTTTGTCTGATATTTTAAATGCATATTTAGATCCTCGGTTACGCTTATGATTTTGAAATATATATTTAAACACGCAAATCCTGATTTCTTGAATAGAGATTTAGATATGCTAACGCCTAAAGATATAATGTTTAGAAAAGCCATCTGTCATTCGGGTTTTAAAATTGGGCTGCTTCTTCTTTCTGTAATTACGTTTATAGGAGTTTTTGTTCCCTTCTTTGTTGATATGTCTCCATATGATCAAGATATTTCAAGTCGCCTACTACCACCAGTTTGGTCAGAGGGCGGTTCTTGGCAGTATATTTTTGGAACCGATGGAAATGGAAGAGACTATTTAGCGCGGATAATTTACGGAACAAGGGTCTCTTTAACAATCGGTATTGGTGCAGCGACCGTTGGAATGTTGATTGGTGTTACCTTGGGAGTAATAGCAGGATATTTTGGTGGTATTGTTGATCAAGTTGTAAGCTACATTCTTACTTGTCAACTAGCGTTGCCAGGAATTTTATTTTTGCTAACAATAATCTCTATTGTTGGGTCGTCACTAACAGTGGTTATTTTAGTTATTGGTGTCTTACATTGGACTCTTTTCTTAGTTGTTACTAGAGCTGCGACTCAAAGAATAAGAAACCTCGATTACATAACAGCAGCAAAAGCTATTGGGGCAAGGAAAACGAACATAATATTTACCGATATATTACCAAATGTCTTAAATCAAATTATTGTAATTTTTACACTTGAGGTTGGCGTTGCAATTTTAGCTGAAGCAACTATTTCTTTTTTAGGCTTAGGAATTCAACCGCCTACCCCATCTTGGGGTGTATTAATAGCCGAAGGTAAAGAGGCAATATTTTTTCAACCTTGGCTTATTATTCTTCCAGGTATAGCTCTTTTTCTCCTTGTTATTTCAATCAATATGTTGGGAGATGGCCTGAGAGATATTACTGATCCTAATACTAGTATTGAATAAATAATGGAAACAACACTTCTTGAAATAAGAAATCTAAATATTTCATTTAATGTTAGTAAAAATATTGTGAATACTGTGGATAATTTTAGTTTGACGCTCAAAGAGAAAGAGACAATTGGTATTGTCGGAGAGTCTGGAAGTGGTAAAACAATTTCTATGTTAGGTCTTACAAGACTTCTACCTAAACAAGCTTTCGTCGACAAAGGATCGATCCTTTTCAAGGGAAGAGATATTTCGAATATATCAAATAAAGAATTTTATCAAAAAATTAGTGGCAAAAAAATTTCAATGATCTTTCAGGAGCCTATGACGGCCCTAAATCCAGTCTATACTATCGGAAGACAGTTGATGGCAACTTATTTATTCCATAATGATGTATCAAGAAATAGTGCTTACAATAGGGCGATTGAATTTTTAGATAAAGTTCAACTAACAAGTGTAAAAGAGCGAATGGCACAATATCCTCATCAACTTTCGGGTGGTCAAAGACAAAGGGTTATGATTGCGATGGCATTAATAAATAGCCCTGAATTACTAATTGCTGATGAACCGACCACTGCCTTAGATGTTACTGTCCAAAAAGAGATTATTGGGTTAATTCGGGAATTAATTGAAAACCTTGGAATGGCCATGATCTTCATTTCCCATGATCTAGGTTTAGTATCAAAAACCTGTGAAAATATTATTGTGATGGAAAAGGGGTTAATATTAGAAAGTGGTAAAGCACAAGACGTCTTATATCGACCTAAGGAAAATTACACTAAAAATCTGCTAAAATGTTTATGGAGTTTAGATGTTGATCATAAAAAAATTCATAAGGATAGGACTCTACTGCTGGACGTTAAGAATATTTCTAAATCTTATCAACTCCCCGGAAGTATTCTAAAACCTAAAAAAATTATAAATGCGGTCAGAAATGTTTCTTTTGAAATTTTTAAAGGGGAAACATTGGCGATAGTGGGTGAATCAGGTTCAGGCAAGTCTACGGTTGCAAAGATTATTAATGGGCTTACCAAAATGGACTCAGGAGACGTTCTGCTAGAAGGTAAAAAAATCGATAGTTATTCTCCATTAGAAAGAGCATTGCATATTCAGCCTGTCTTTCAAGATCCCTATTCGACGCTAAACCCTAACCACACAATTGGTTTTATTGTTAGAAGACCCCTTTTGCTAAATACGTCTCTTCCTTACGACGAAATAGAAACAAAAGTGGCAAAAACATTGGACTTGGTTGGCTTATCTAAAAATTTTATTAATAGATTTCCAAGCCAACTATCTGGAGGCCAGAGGCAGAGGGTCGCAATTGCCCGTGCGATAATTCTGGAACCTAAAATACTTATTTGTGATGAGCCAACTTCATCTTTGGACGTAACAATTCAATCTCAAATTTTGGATCTTCTCAATGAACTAAAAGAACGGTTAAAAATAACTATCGTTCTTATAAGCCATAATATTTCCGTGGTGAAGTTCCTGTCTGATAGGGTCTTGGTAATGAATAATGGAGAAATTCTGGAGAGTGGCAATACACTTAACATTATAAATAAGCCAAAAAATAATTATACGCAGAAATTAATGTCAGCTATTTTTAATGTTAAGAAAAAAGTGTGAACCATTAGATAAAAGAAGTTGTTTAAATTATGAATTCAAAAAACGATTTATATGTTTATAGGCCCAAAATAAAATCTCTTAAAAAATCAGATCCAACTCATTTTCTCTTTATTGGAAATAGTTATTTTTACTACGGTGATGGCGTGCATAATCACGTTAAAAGAATGGCAAGATTAGATAAAGGTTTTAACTCAAAAAAAAATGCTTTTATGTCAATTACAATAAGTAATGGTGGCCTTCATGAGCACTCTTTAGAAAGTTATTTGACCCCAGGAAAGCTTCATATAAACGAGCCTTTTAATGTTGTTATACTTCAAGAAGGAAGTGCTCTTGGATGGGATGGGAATAGAGAAAGTTTGTTTAAAAATACTATATCTGACTATGTAAGAAGAATTCGCGAAACAGGTGGAGAACCAGTTCTTTATATGACCCCTGCATATGTCAAACCCCATGAGTTGGCAAACGAAGGCATGACAGAAAGATTAAATAGAATTTATACTGAAACCGCTAATGAACATGATCTTTTAGTAATTCCTGTAGGACTTGCTTTTGCTGAGGCATATAAAGAGAAAAGCGATATTGAGCTTCACAAATATTTTGATGGAACACATCCCAGCCTATTGGGGTCCATCCTAGCGTCATGTACGGTGTATGCATCGATTTTTGGAAATCCAATAGGCAATCAATACAATTATTTTGGAAAAATTAGTAAAGAGGATTTAGATTTTATCCAGACCATTGCTTTTGAAACCGTGAGAAAATACGTTTCCTCATAAAGCTCAATAGCATCTTACATTTGAAAAATCTAATTACTAATTTTTATAAATATCTTGGCTTTTCTTGAATGGTGCTTGGAACCCCATAGCTCTCAAAGTCAATTTCAAAAAGGAGAGTGAATGATAATTGTATAAATTGGAATTCGATTTAGCTAACAGTTCCTATTTGACTCTTCTCTTTCAGCCTTCGTTATTTTGCAAAGAGTTTATCAGATAATCTTATATAAACAAATACTTAGCTTACTTATTTCTTGACCGAGCCACCTGGTTCAAACCCAAGAATTGTCGGGCTTCCCAGCTCTTTTATTAGCTCTGAAAAACGTATGCCCTTATTGGAAGGAGGTGTTTCTCTAATTTTCTTTACTTCAGGTATTTGGGTCCAGTCTCTGTCAGGGTCATGAATAGAATTCACAACTGTTATACCATCAGGTAAAATTGGCTCCTTATCTTTTGGATAATCGACCATATTTATCGCTATCGCCGGGTCCATTGACATATCAATGTCTGTCATGCAGTGATCTTCAATAAACATGAATCTTTGGTCATTATAGGCTGGAAAATCAACTCCCAATAAAGAATAGCAAGTAACGCAGTAAACCCTTATCGATTGCCCACCCTCTCGAAGTAAAAAGGGTTTCATACTTTCTTTACCTTTCACTTTAAAAATATCGGATGGAACGTAAATAGATTTCTGTAAGTCTTCACCTTTTTGCCCTCCTTTAAATTCGGCCCATTTAACCGCTTGGCGACAATCTTGGCACCCGCAAAGGAAGGAACCGAGAGCCTTGGTTGCAAAAATAGTAATCTCGCATTTACCACAATAACATTTAATTTTGCCTATAAGATATCTCCAAATGATTAATTGTAATATAAGTATGAGACGATTTGTGAATAGATCAATAGTTTTAGGTTTTCCGAGGTCGACTAGCGCTCTTACATAATTGTCGCGAGATCCTTTTACCTTACATCGAACCCCTTCAAGTAGTTAAGTTAGTTGCACAACTAAGATCTTAGCTTTTTTGTACATAAGAAGCGATTGTAATCTTACCGTGAGATAAATGTGCTATGATATCCAAAAGCTAAGGTAACGATATGAAACAAAAAATTATCAATATAGAACAATCCGAATATTGGAACGAAAAATCTGGACCTAAGTGGGTCAAAAATGAGGACGCATTAAATGAACGATTATCCATATTGACCAATGAACTTTTTTCAAGAGCAAAGATAAAAGCGTCAGACAAAGTTTTAGATATTGGTTGTGGAGGAGGTAACACAACTTTTCGAGTGTCAAAATTATTAATTGATGGCGGTTATGTAGTAGGAGCAGATATATCGCATACCTTGCTAAATCATGCAAAAAGCAAGTTCTCAAATATTGAAGGAATGAAATTTGTTCATTGTGATGCGCAAAATTATTCTTTTGATCAAAATTACTTTGATAAAGTTATATCTCGATTCGGTGTGATGTTCTTTAAAGATCCTTCTGAGGCTTTTAAAAATATTCTAGGTTCAATGCGGACAAATGGATCTCTTAATTTTGTATGTTGGACAAATTTGATGGAGAATGACTTTATAACTGAAGGCATGGATATCATTACTAAATACACCCAAAAAGTGCTTCCAGAGGTCACAAAAGATCCAGGCCCCTTTGCGTTCAGTGACCGTGAATATGTTAAGGAAGTATTAAAATCTGCTGGATTTAAAAATATAAATATAGATAAGGTTTATACATCCATTTCAACAAAAGATAGTGTTGAGAAAGATGCAGAACTTCTCATGGGGATTGGGCCAAGAGCGAGGATCTTATCTGAAGTAAATTTATCAAATGAAAAAATGTCAATGATAAAAAGCGAAATCATTCAACTTTGTGAAAAAAGAAAAATGGGCAAAGAAATTAGCTATAAAGCATGTCTTAATTATATAACTGCGACTAAATAATCCAGTTGAATTGTGATGTCATATTCCAGCTTCATATATAAAAAGAGATATTCGTCTAGTTTTTCTTTTTAGCGTGTTTCGAAACAAATAGCTCAGCCTCATCGGTCTCGGCGATTCCAAAAAGACGGAGCATATTATTTTTTTGCATTTCTTTAAGCCAAGAATAAAGTAAATCTGATCCCAAGCCCTTATTCTTGAAAATCGTTACCACAAGCCCTTCTTCAAGGCTCGAAGTGATTAAATCAGCATTCGATTTAACTTTTGAAACAGCTTCGGCCAATAAGTCAACTATTTCCAATCCTGTTGGAGATGCAGCAGCAGATTGAGCTATATATCCTGATCTAGCTGTTGGGTGATCAACTCCTCGAAGCAGCGGGATTTCTGCATCATAAATATTTGCTAATAGACCAGGAAATGCCACTATAGTATTTATTTCACAATCAACCATCATATCTCGTACACTTTTTTCGTCTGTTGGAAGGTCTGAATAATTAAGATATGACTTTATAAAATCTCTTCTATATGTGAAATCAGTAAACCTCGATCCTAGCCACATCATGTATGGTAATCCGAAATCCATCACGGCAGCTCCAACTTGTACCAGATCATAGTCTATCACCGTGAGCTTATTGGTGTCAGGATCATATAATAAGTTATCTGGCTTAAAATCATTGTGAACTACTACCTGCCGTTTAGCTGCTTCCGAGGTAGGGTAAAATGCCTCACACCGCATGACTTTTTCATAAACTCCAGTTTGTATACCAAGGTCAAAAACCTTTTTTGCAATTGCGGGATCTGGATTACCTACTCCAAGGACTGGCATTTTTGTATCGATTCCTGACCAAGGCAGGCACCAAAAGGGAGCATGAAGTGGTACTCGATGTAAAGCTGAAGACAAAAACTTATCTCCATTTAAAAATTCAGCTCTTAACTGATCATACCATTTAGTTGGTGTTGAGTGCAATTTTGCTAAAACTTGAGCTACCTTATGAGGTGGTGCTAATTCGTCGTTAAAATGAAAGAAATCCTGCATTACAGAAACGCCAGCTGAACGCTCAATATGAAAATCAATTCCTTTTGAGATAATTGGAGGAGCAATATTTTTAGATCGCAGAACTTCAGTAGCGATTGATACTCTCTTTTGCGTTATTGGATGGGAACTCATTATGCTTTTGGAACTACTCACTTTGACGATGCATTTTGGAACGTCGTCAATGGAACAGATATACGTTTTAGCACCACTATTACCAGAAACATCTTTAACATCTATGGTTTTTTTTGCTGGAGGATTTGGATCAATTGCCTTTAGTGCCAACTCTGCAATCTCACCCAATGACGCATTTTCAAGTTTCAATTTTATAAATTCTGACATTTTATCTAGCCCATTGAACTGCTTCAAACTTCTGCACGTTAAGTATGATACGAATTGTGGATAGATCAATATTTTTAAGGAATTTTCGACAGAGTCGCCTTATACAATATTCTGCTTCGAGCCTATTTTTTGTTATTTAGCTTTTGATTAACCTGTCTTCAACCACTTTTGCTAATACTGAGGCCCCAATTGGAAGTATGTCCATATCGAGAGTAAAGTGAGGACTATGAAGAGGAGCTTTCCCAGAATGGCTAATAAAACAATATGCACCCTTCACATGTTGTAGCATATCAGCGAAATCTTCGGAGCCGGTAGAAGGTAGCTGATTTCTATTAATGTTTTTTTCACCAACAATTTTTTCTGCAGCATCCATGTAATGATCTGATATTTCATCATCGTTTAATAAAACATCGAAAAGCTTTTTAATATTCAACTGGATTTTTACACAATTACTTAACTCTAATCCCTTACATATATTTTTGAAACGCTGTTCAACCATTTCGTAAACTTCGTTCGAGAAATATCTAACGGTCCCAGCAATAGCACAATTACTGGGTATGACGTTAAATGCAGATCCCGCATGGATTTTTGTTATTGATAGAACTAAGGTTTCTAAAGGCGGCACATTTCGACTTAAAATACTTTGAAGCTGGGTAATGAGCTCATGCGCAATAATGATCGGATCTTTTGATTGATGAGGCATTGCCGCATGACTACCTATCCCATCAATATTAATATCAAATATGGCCGCGCCCGCCATAGCTTTTCCCTTACAAATGCCTATCTCGCCATTTTTTCCGTTGGGGTCGTTGTGTATACCATAAATCTCATCGCAAGGGAATTTTTGGAACAATCCATCGTTAAGCATTTTAGTTGCACCACCCTGACCTTCCTCTGCAGGTTGGAATATTAAAACCGCTGTCCCACTAAAATTTCTGGTTTTAGCCAGGTACTTTGCCGCGCCTAGAAGCATGGTTGTGTGTGCATCGTGGCCGCATGCATGCATTTTTCCATCAACCTTTGATGAATAGGCAAGACCAGTATCCTCTTGAATTGGAAGAGCATCCATATCAGCCCTTAAGCCAATTCTCCTATTCCCTCCAACATCTTTACCTCTAATTATACCTACTACACCGGTTTTCCCAATCTCCGAATGTATTTCATCTACGCCGTATTCCTTTAATCTCTCTTGCACAATTTTTGATGTCCGCTCTTCTTCGAAACCGAGCTCTGGGTGGGAATGAAGATCTTTATATATCTCTTCTAGGGATTTAGAGTTTACACTAATTTCTGGCAAAATATTCATCTGATTCATCCTTTTCTTTCACAAATTTACTGTCAAAAACGATTACGCCAACGCTCCCGTTTAGAGCACCTGTGACCTTTCGAGTTAATGTTTAACGGTCACTATTCAAGCATAATTTTTATCTCAAACGGTTTTTTATTTTCAAAATAGGTCCAGGAGCAAACATATTTGTAATAAATGCAGCTTTGCTATCTTTATTTTTTTCTGTGCGATTTAAAAGAAAAAACCAACCATTTCTTAGTCAATTTCTAATAATAGTCTCCATTTTTCTTCTAATTCTTCTGGAGGTGGTCTTACCTTCCTGCTTGTGTGGTCCATGAAAGCGCCCTTACTTACAATTGTAGCGCAAAGCCCAAGTGTCGCACTCAGAATATTAGATTGGCTAGACCACTTTTTGCAATCCTCTGATATCCAAGTAATTCTTGGATTTACGATAATTATTGAATTCTCTCGAACTTCCTTTGCAAAGGATATGGTAGTTTGGAACGTAATAGGACCAATTTTCAATTCTTCGTAAAGCTTCGGAGTACAGCCTTTATCTTCACAAAGCTTTCTTAACCCATCTACACCGTAATAGTAATAACCAAATTCCGCTAGGTGGCCATTAAAATCAATAAATGATTTATCTACCTTATATTTATATTCTTTAGCCAATTTTCAAAAAAAAGAAGTTTGTTGTAACTGTACACTACACATTAAAGTCATTTTTTGTAGTACTTTGTAGATGGCAGGCTGGCCCTCTTCCCTATTTCTCTGTATGCCTAAATAACCTTGCAAATCCCTTACCCTTCTACTTAAAACTCTTTTAAAGTTTTAAATTGTAAATGCTAATTTGATACTTTCGCGGGGCCAGTGAGCTTAATCTCGTTTATTGTAGCTTCTTTTTCATAGTTATATACATATATCCCTGCATATTTATTTTCTTTAAAGACAAAAGAAGTTTTAAGATCATGAACAAATTGATCTGCTGCCTTATCAAATGATTTCAATTTTACCACATCATCAAACTTTATTAATATAGTTAAGTCTCCTTCTTGACTTATTAATATACCTAGGCCATGAAAATTGTGCTCATCAATTTTCTGCCCCAATTTGTCTGAACAATAAGCGGCGGCTACTTTAGCTTCACTTATGCCAGGGAATTTATATTGGTAAACTTTTGCATACATTATATCTCTCCCAACTGTGACAACATATCGTTGAACATATTGTTAGCCGCATCTCCCTCAATTTTCATTTTTTGTAGAATTTGTGTTTGTAACCCCATTTTTTGTTGTAGCTTTCTCCCTTCCTGGGTTAATGATGTTTTATCATCTTCAGGAACACATAAGCCTAAGTCGATTAGGTTTTTTAATAACGGTTCTGATACTTTTTTATCACTGCATAAACTCATAAAATATTTAAAATCATCTAAAGATGCATTTGGGGCAACTTCTGAAAATTCATTAATTGCATTTTGCATTTTAGTTGAAGTTATTTCTCTCTGTTCACTTTGTGTATCTAATTGATGAGCAAGGCGGGCAACAAGTTTTTGTATTAAAATAATTTGCTGCTCGGTTAACGCCTTCTTCTCGGGGTGAACTAGACAAAAACTACCTAAAGCATAATTGTCTTTATTTATGATCGGAAAGCCCGCATATGATTTACACATCCCAGACGTAACAGCGGGATGACCAGCTGTTCTTTGATCAGACACAGTGTCAGGAATTAAGGTGGGCTCATTACTTAGAATAGTATAAGAACATATGCTCTCTGCTCTATCCATTAATTTATCACCGCTATTGCCAGGGAAATTACACGAAGCAAGTGAATACTGGCTATCCGCATCAAATAGAGTCGCGGCAACAGCTGCAAATCCAGTTAATTCTTGGGCCATTTCACTATACACAACCATAACGTCATGTTGGTCGGTACCTTTTATTTTTAATCGCTCAACTGCTTCTTGCCTTCTAACCTCATTAGCCGGCATTGGTGCTGCTATAAAATTCATATGTCTCTCCTAATAAAAAGTAAACTACACTTAACAGAAAACAGTTTTAAACTAAAGGGGTATTAGTGCACATTTTATACTAAACCCCCTCAGACAGCTGACCTTGGCTCAAAAGTTGGTTTCAGCTTGACAAAATTAAATTTGGGAACTTCGAAGATCTGGCAGTAGCTTTTTAAAGCGGATAGGCCAGCTACCAAGCTTCTGTAGAAGCCTTCGCTATGTCGCATGTAACATCTTAGATAAACTGTTTGCCCGCAAGAGTTCACACAAACCATTTTAAGTGTGCGTCGCAATTTATTTAAAGTGGCTTGACCAAGTAACGTTGATCAAGCCTAAACTGTCTATGGAAGCAAAACTGTATCGATAATGTGTATTACTCCGTTATCTGCGTTGACATCTGGCACTGTCACGGTAGCCTCATTTATCATTACTTTTCCGTAGTTTATTTTTATGGAGAGAGACTTGCCGTTTACTGTTGGTGCCTCCATATCTCCTTTAATATCAGACGACATAACTTTACCTGAGACCACATGGTAGGTCAAAATTGCAGTAAGTTTATCCTTATTTTCCGGTTTAAGTAAATCAGCAAGTGTTGCAGCATCTATTTTGGCAAATGCTTCGTCCGTTGGTGCAAACACTGTGAATGGACCTTTGCCTTTCAGCGTCTCTACAAGACCAGCAGCTTCTAGTGCGGTTATCAAAGTCTTGAACTTTCCACCTTTTGCGGCTGTTTCAACCAGGTCAGGCAAATGCCCTCCTGCATGTCCGATGCTGTTGAGGCCAGTAAATAGCGATGTTACGAAAAACAATATAATACTGAATTTTTTCATTTAGTTTCCTTTCAATTGATGAAGTTGACAAGTATTGTTTGGCTTACAGCTTTCAATCGAAAACAATGCAGATCAGATATCTAAAAAATGCAAATGAATTGCGTCAAAATGTAACTTGAAAAAATTAATTTGATTTATTTCTAGTCGTTGTTTTTTTGCAATTTTGAGTTACTTCTTCATGACTTTACCATACCGCATATCCTTCTTTCTTGTCGCGATCATCGCTACTGAAATGTCATTTCTAGTCTTAGGGCCTGTCTACAGGCAAAATGCAGTCTTTTATTTCTCATTCGCTCCATCGGATTTGACACGCCCATACAAAGAGGTTTTTGACTTTCAAAAGTACCTTATGTTTATCTCACATGGATTCATTCATTTGAACGTAATTCATTTAACGATAAATGTAATAGCTCTGTATTTACTTGGAAGTAGTCTAAAAAAGCTAGGAAAAGAAAACCTGACTTTTTCAATACTTTTTTTTTCCACCCTTGGGGGGGCAATTTTTTACTATTTATTTGAGCCTACTAGTCTAGTGCCGTTGTTAGGAGCTAACTGTGCATCTTTTGGTTTATTAGCATTTGTTCTGAGCGAAGAATTAATAAACAGATTAAGGAGTAGACGTTCTATTTATCACATGACATATGTTCTATTAATTTTTATCTTTGGGCATATTTTATATTTTTATGCATTCTCTGCTATCTCACCAACACCTATAATTTGGCAAGGGCACCTTGGTGCTTTTATAGCTGGAGCAGCTCTCTCCCTAATGAGCCAAAAAGTCCCGTAGAAGTATTTTTTGGTGATCTCAAATTAGTTAATTTAAAGAATGTGCAATTTTATAGATTACTAAACGTCATAGCGTGGTTAAAGCAGCGTAAAACTTGTCAACTACCAACAGCGTAAATAGCTTTATAAATTAGTTTGATGCACAAAATACGACGTTTCATAACCATTTAAATATCGAGTTCATACAGCTTGTTACTGTATCCAAAAGTGAGATCGCACATTGGAAGAAAAAAAGGTTAAAGAAAAAAAAAAGAAACTTGCGATCTTAATTGCCTTTGGTTTTTTTGTGCTAAATTCTATTTGTCATAATTTATTGAATCGAATTGTATCAAAGAAATTTGGCTAAAGCATAATTCAAGCAAATCGCTCTGACCTTATGTACCCAACAGATGTTGTAGCAAAATGCTTAAGAGGGATTTCTCTTGAGTTGATTTTCTCAATGACTTCATTGGAAACATTGCCATAAATCTCGATGGAGAAATGCGTTGCCAGCTCCGCATGCTTTTCTACCTTCTCTTTAACAGGGGGATTATCCACATGAAAAAGAAAATCGTCACTTTTGCGATAAACTTCTGTCCAGACAAATTTATGCTGATCATCGGGATCACGATCAAAGCTATGAAACAACATACCCTCTTCAGTTTTTTCTACCACTTTGTCTACCGCTTCAGCAATTTCCAAATACGCGTCCACCATACCTTCTTTAACTGTAATTCTAGCTAAAAAAAAAGGATTTTCTCTATCGGTCATTACATCCCCTCCTTAATTCTGAAATTAGTTATCATAATGACATTTTATGGATAGATTAATAGAAATAATTCCAAGAAATATGACAGCTTCTTGGCTTAAACTCATACCGATTGGGGAATAGAATAGGTTATACTTTGTGGCGGACAGGCCCTCTACCACACTCCGCTGTAAGCCTTTGTTATCTTAATCCTATTTTACCAGATAATCTCTGTACCCACAAATATTCATACAACCTATTTTTTAACATCAGCTCCTGCTTCTAATCCAAGAATTATTGGGCTTCCCAGCTCTTTTAGAAGTTCTGAAAAACGTATACCCTTATTGGACGGAGGTGGTTCTCTAATTTTCTTTACTTCAGGTATTTGAGTCCAACTTCTGTCAGGGTCATGAATAGAATTCACAATAGTAATTCCATCAGGTAAATTAAGCTCCTTATCTTTAGGATAATCTTCCATATTAATAGCAACTGCAGGGTCCATTGAAGTATCAATATCTGTCAAGCAGTGACCTCCAATAAACATAAATCTTTGGTCATTGTAGACAGGAAAATCAACTCCCAACAATGAATAGCACGTAACGCAGTAAACTCTTGTCGATTTCCCACCCTTTCGAAGTAGAAACGGCTTCATGTTTTCTTTCCCTTTCACGTTTAAAATATCCGATGGAACGTAAATAGATTTCTGCAAGTTTTCACCCTTTTGCCCTCCTTTAAATTCTGCCCATTTAACCGCTTGGCGACAATCTTGGCAGCCACACAGGAAATACCCAAGAGCTTTATCAGCAGCAAGAGTAATCTCGCATTTACCGCAATGACATTTTATTTTACCCATTTAAATTACTGCTGTTCCCCAATAATTATACCCAAGTACCTTTGTTGTTCCAGGTAGATACATGGTGTCTAAATTTTTTATTTTAAAACCACCTTGGACTATTAGTCCTGTTATATCTCTGTTCAAATTACATCCGCCGCTGAAGTAGGAATTTATTGGGTTAAGCCAATCCTGCCATCTTTTAATTGATTGGTCAGGAGCCATTCCGTGTTCACAATAAATTAAATGGCCTTTTGGCTTAAGGACTCTTTTCATTTCCTTAAGGGCAGACATTGGGTCAGGAATTGTACAAAGAGCGTAGGTTAGAAGTATAGTGTCGACGCTGTTATCACTTAACGATATATTTTCAGAAAATTCTTTCAAATATGTTATGTCTATTTCAATATTCTTTTTATCTTTTTGTGCAAGTTTAATCATCTCCCCATCTGGCTCAAGTGCGTACAGTTTTTTAACATTTTGCGCCTTATAGAAAGGAAAGTTAAGTCCACTACCCGCGCCGATTTCCAAGACTATACCTTCACAAAGAGGAACAACTTTTTCTCTCTGCTTTCTTATTGGTTTTGTTGCACAGCAGAAATCAGTAACCTTTGGCAAAACATATTTCGAATAGAGGCCCATGACTTAATCTTTTTAATATTTTTTGAAAAATGGCTCTTCGAGCTCTTTGGGAGTTTCAATGATCTTGCGTTTGATAGTGTTGAAGAAAGCCATTTTACTGGTGTTGGTAAATGAAACTTCCTTAGTTTCCTTTTTTAGAATCTTAAGTGTTCTTTTCCAAAGTTTTGGTTTTTCGATATTTTTTGAATTGAATTCCTCGATCACAATATCTTCGTCTTTAAAGACTTCACTTTTAAACTCAGCGTGGCTCTCTAGCGTTACCACACCTACACCTAATTTTTTGAACGTCTCTAAGCGACCATCTTCCTCACTCTTTTGCCATAACGCTCTTATGGTATAATGATAATAGCCATATTCTGCCAAATGGCCAAAAGGATCAATAAACTCATCATCAACAGAAAACTCAGCAATAACCATATAAAGCCCTTAATTTTATCTATGATAAATATATATTTTTGAATTAACAAAATAAAGTTCTAATATTGAACTTATTTCAGAATTGAAGGAAAAAACAAACGTAAATTTATTAAATAATTGAAAGGTTAAAACGAATGAGCATTGCAAGGATCAATATGGTGGAATGGAGATCTGAAGAGGAATTTCTTGAAATATCAGAGCAATATAATAAAGAATCTTCAAAAACGTTTCCAGATGCTGAAATACTATTACGCATAAGAACTACTCCGACCTCGGTGATTGCTATTTCAGTTTTTCCAAATCAAGAAAAAGCTGATGAAGCTAAAATTCAAAGAGATAAGAACTTTGAAAAGCATGGAGCCAAGGTAAAGGATCAATGGTTCTTAGAAGGGGAAGTTGTACAAGCTTACATAAAGCCTGAAAAGTTTGAGCAACATAAATTATGACTCCAATTTTCAATTTTGAGGTGGAGTGGCCTTCAGCGGCACTCGTTTCATATTTTTATTAAATAATTTATTATTTAATACTCGATCATTAAGTAGAAATTTGGTTAGATTTGAGGAGAGGACTCGATGTTGGCAAACAATAAAAAAATTCCTGTAATTGACTCGATAAAACGTTATGGCCTCTTAAATCCAGAAAAGCCTGCATTAATTGATTTATCAACAAACTCTACATTATCATTTAACTCTCTAGATAAGCGTATAGACACTCTTTCAAATTACCTCGTTTCCAATGGAGTTAATAAAGGGGACCGAATAGCTTTTCTGTGTTTCAACTCCTCGGTCATCATAGAGATAATATTTGCTTGTTGGCGGATAGGAGTAATATGTCTTCCCATTAACTACAGACTTACTGCTAGCGAGGTGCTTTACATAGTAAACGATGCGGAACCTAAGATAGTGTTTGTTGATCAGCAGTTTAACAGCATTTGGGATGAGGTGCTGAAAGATTTTGATGAAAATCAACTAAAAACAATAAGTTTTAACTCACTGACTAAACAGTCTGACTATGAAGATATAGTCCAGAGTTATTCTCCCTACAAAAATTTAAACGAAAGGTTCTTCGACGATCAGTGTTTGTTGATGTATTCCTCTGGAACTACAGGTAAACCGAAAGGAGTAATAATAACTCATAAAATGGTGCATTTTGGTTCTGTCGGTGCTTTGCTATTAGGGGTTTCACATTACGACAGAGTGGCTTTAGCTAATATGCCCATGTTTCATATTGGGTGCCTTGCCCTATGCTTTCCAACGCTTTTTGCGGGCGCAACTTTAGTTATAATGCGAAGTTTTGATCCAGAAAAAACCTTAAAAGCTATCGACACACCTAGCCTAGGAATTACTACAATTTTTGGAGTACCAGCAGCATTCAATGCCATGAAAAATACTCCTATAGTTGACTCTATAGACTTTTCGAACTTAGAGACTGTAATTACTGGTGCAGAGGCTGTTCCCATCAGTTTGGTAAAATGGTGGCTAAATAAAGGCGTTATAATACAAGAGGCATGGGGCATGACAGAAACAACGGCTAGTGGTTGTTTATTGTCAAAGGAAAACATACCGTTCAAAGTTGGTTCAGCAGGACAACCGACGATATTCAATGAAGTAAGAATAGTAAAGACTGATGGTACAATAGCAAAAACAGATGAGTTAGGTGAAATTCAGATCAGGGGTGCCACAGTCACACCAGGATACTGGAATAACAAGAACGCAAATGAGACCTCATTTGATGGAGAGTGGTTCAAAACTGGAGACATTGGTAAAATTGACGACCAACAATTTATTTATATCAAAGATCGAATTAAGGATATGTATATATCGGGTGGAGAGAACGTTTATCCAGCTGAGGTTGAGGACGAACTTAATAAGATGAGTGAGATTATAGAGGTTGCAATTATTGGGGTTTCTGATGAGAAATGGGGAGAAGTAGGTTGTGCTTTTATGAAGATTAAAGAAGGTAGTGTGCTTAATGTTGAAAGAATATGGGGGTTTCTTGAGGGCAAATTAGCTAAATTTAAGTGGCCAGTGTATACGATTGAAGTCGCTGAGCTTCCAAGAGGTGGCACAGGCAAAGTTCTCAAATTCGAGTTAAAGAATAATATTCTAACCCACAAATTTAGCCTTAAATGAGGTTAATGGGCAAAAAAACCTTATAAAGCATGTCTTAATTATGTATTGGCAACCAAGTAATTGTGAACGTAAAACTGTTAAAGTTATTTAGGGATAAGAAAAAATGAAGTTATATCAATTTGAAGCTGCGCCTTCTTCTAAGAGAGTCGAAAAATTTTTAAAGGAAACAAATATACAAGTCGAGACTGTACAATTAAACATAATGGAAGGTGAGCACTTTAAAGAACCCTTTAAAACCATGAACCCCTTTAACTGCATTCCATTTCTAGAACTAGATGACGGAACAGTTATTTCTGAGACCCTAGCAATTTGCAACTACTTGGAGCAAATAAGTAATTCAGAAATAAAGTTGTTTGGAGCAAATACGAAGGAAAGAGCATTAATTGAAATGTGGAATCGTAGGCTTGAAAACGATGGTTACCTACCACTATTTCACGGAGCTAGAAACAAATTCGAAATGTTTAAAGGTGCTGTGATACCAGGCACAAGAACTGATTTTCAACAAAATCCTGCTGTTACAAACTGGGCAATTGAGTCAGCAAAAACTCTCTTAACACGTCTAGATGCCCACTTACAGTCATTAGATTTTTTGGTTTGCAATAAATTGACTGTGGCAGATATAACTGGGTTTCATACTTTAAGGACTGCAGATAGAGTTGGTATCGACATTAAAACGTACAAATATGCCTTCATCTGGTTTTGTAAATTGGAACAGAGGCCAGGGTTTCAGGAAAGTGCTCAGCTGTCCTCAGGGTATTTGACCAGATAATCTCTCTACCTACAAATGTTCATACAAACTGTTCGTCTATGTGTGTGTTTGACCCTGTTTTAAGTGGCTTGACCAACTTTCATTGATCAAGCCTGAAACTTTTATGGAAGCAAAACTGTGTCGATAATGTGTATCACGGCGTTGTTCGCATTGACATCTGGGGCTATGACAGTGGCTTCATTTATCATTACTTTTCCGCCCATTAACTTTATTGGGAGCCTTGCCGTTTACTGCTGGTGCCTCTCCATGCGTTCTGTTTTAAGTAAATAATATGTCCAACAAAAATTACGGATGCCCAGATCTAACTATAATTCTCCCTTACGTGTGTTTTTTTATTTTCCTGGTGCCTTGTACAACCCAATCATTTCCGCGCCCTGTTTTGCGATTACGTTTAAGTTTATGTCTTCCAGAATAGTTAATTCAGCAATGGCTCCAGTTTTCATCATAGATAATTTCAAAGCTGTCATTGTGTCTAAACTAGGCGCTTCGACGGTAGCAACCACATCATATTTTCCACGTGTATAAGAGAGATCTAGTAAGTTTCCTCCAATTTTTTTTGAGAGTCCGCTTAGCATTGCGTGACGATCTTCGTCTGGATTGTCCAACCATCCATCAGTTCCTTGCTTGGTATATTTTCCTAAAACTATAAATTTCATTTTTTTTCTCCGTGAGTTTAGCGAATTTTTCTAAGGTTATTCATAAATGGAACTCAAATTTTAAATAATTTTTCTCCATCTACAAGTTATATGAGAAAACTACTCAAATATGAACTAATAGTTGAAGACCTAATGGGCGGAGTGGCCCTCTGCCACGCTGTTGTGTAAGCCTTTGTTAGCTAAAAGAACTAGATGTTTATAAATGGTTTGTACTACTACATGTTTAGCAAACTACTTAACTTAATGAGAAATTGTAAAACAAAAATCAGGTTCTTTGCTCCAAATTTTCCAGTAAGCTTGAAATGCGTTCTATAGTTCCATTTTCAGTATAAGATTCTACCAAGCATTCTGGTTTGTTAGTCCATGATGGTCTTGTTCCAGCCCAGATTTCTACTTTTGGCTTAAATTCAATTTGGTCTCTTAGTAATCCAGCAGGCACATAGATCATACCTTCTAGAACATCTGGTTGAGTAAATATCTTGGTGCTACACATCCCACAAAAATTAACATGAAGACTTAGTTCACTTCCTCCAGCATAGGTATATGTTGAAAGCTCACCCTCTACGGATAACTCATCTCTAGAAATTGCGTAACCCTCAAATGACCCATTAAACATAACCTGACAGTCAGTACAGTGACACATGAAGTGCATCATGGGATCGTGTTCAAAAGTAAATTTTATATTTCCACAGGCACATTTTCCAGAGTAAGCCATTGGTGTCTCCTTTTCAATTTCTTCTAACCCTATTGAAATAATACCTCATTCTTTAACTTACGCAAAAAGTTGTGTAAAAAAAGGGATATGACAGATTGACCCTCTGCCACAATCTCGCGTAAGCCATTGTTATGTATAAAATATTTTACAAGAAAGGGTTTCTACCCACAAATATTCATACAAACTGTTCATATGAAAAGATAAAATTTTTGAACACTAATATATCAGTTAGTTAAGGATATCTTTTGTCCCAGTTTCGAACTTGTGAATCATAGACTTTATACATCTTTAAAACATCTTGTTTAACTTTGGCTGTTCTCCACTCTTTAAGAATTTTTATTTTTTGTTGCTCCGTAAAACGTCTTTTCGTTTTTGTTAGCGTATCTTGGGTGTCTTCATTACCCAACCAGTTCTGCATCTCTTCAGTGTCTGATGCGTGGCTTAAAACATCCAGATCTCTTCTGGCCTCTGTCAAGAATTCCATGATACTTGTTTTCAGATAAGTACCAAGCTCACCTGATTTTTCTTGATCAAATTCCTCTCCTTTTTGAATCAATGAAAGAAAAGCTTCAGCGACAGGTTTCTTTGCGATTAAGATAAGTTCATATTCAAATTTTCTAAGCGTCTGAATTTCGCCTATACTCAATTCACCATCTGCCAATGCCTCTGACAGCTCTTTACTGACTTTTTGATAGAGAATTAATTTCTTTTCATACATGAGCCTTTCTTTTTGCTCATCTGCTTCAATTTTTTGCTGAAAGATAAATATTGAGGCGGTGACTAGTGCGACGACAACGGCACCCATCAGTCCGCTGAGAACATTGCTAAAAAAAAGTTGTTCACCATCATTTATTGGAAGATTAGTATATATGATGAAATAAAAAAAGAAGGCAAAGAAAGCAATAATTGGAATCCACAAAAATCGCAATTTCGACATAATCATGACAGGCCTTTATGTAAACACTCTCAGAAAAGAATGCACAAAATACAGAATTTTTTCAATTGATTTGTAACTTTTAGATGAAAAGTAAAAAAGAAAATATTGAGCAATATGGACAAGAAGACCATGTGTTTAGATATGCAGCGTGGGCTGCATCAACAGCTGCTGGGGCATCTCAAAAGTGTCGCTTTAAGGTATCTAAAGGGGTAGCACTACTTAAAGAGGTAGATTTGGAAAAACTGGCCAAAGGATTCCACTATCTGAAAGAGGTTAATGAGTTCGACATATGGCATGATGCAAAATGTAAGGACTTAACAAAGAAAGCAAAGGAGATTTTAAACGATACGAAGTCTGGTGAGAAACCAAGGTTCACTTATGGAGTAGCTGCAAAATTATTAAATTGCTATCTAAAGACAATTTTTGTAACGCAATTTATTGGTAATCTCTCAGCCACTGAAAAAGAAAAAGTTAGCGTTATTCATCCACCAATCGATAGACTTCTTATTAATTCAATAAAAAATAAATTACGACTAATTTATGCAGATTCTGAAATGGAAGAAAAAAGAAAATTCTGGAATAGTAAAGATATACAAAGTTGGTCTCTATACAAGCCAAGAGATTATAAGAAGGTTATAGGTGAAATAAAACAAATTCAAAAAAAACGTAATCAGCCTCTCTGGATGATAGAAGCTTATTGGCCAGGCCATCAGTAAGTTTAGCTAGCCAATGAAAAACGGTAAATAAATAGGGGCCAACATGATTAAGAAGCAAACAGTATAGAAAGCTGACCAAATTACAGGTGCCTCTTTGTACTGACGACGAAACCTGCCTATGTTTCGTTGTTTTCCCCATTCAATGGGCATGTAATAGCTTATCCACAAAAACAGAAATCCAGGTAAAAATAGAATTCGCCACATACTCTTTCAGTCCTTCAATTTTTGCTTCTTTCAACTCCAAGATATATTATAAAACAAAATACCAATAAAATATTTTTTGCGTTTAATTGAAAACAAACATGAAAAAATTTTTTAAGAGCCTGCTTTATAGTGTTTTGGTAGCGGTCGCTATCTTTACCATTGGATTGATTTTCGCGTTATTTCTTCCTGAAGGCAGCAAATCTTCTATGGTGACTAATGTCGTCTCCTATGGGGTTACATTAGTAATTACTTTGTTCGTTTTTTATTGGGGATTTATAGTTTCTTTTAAAGTTTTAAAAAGCTTGTTCCCTAATTTAGTTCCTTATATTTTAAGTGTTTCGAGAAAACACCTATTTATTCTTTTAGCAGTCTGTGTGGGTATTTATTTGATACAGGATTATATTCCAAAATTTCAAATCCCAGAGTATTTAATAAACACATTTCTTATTTTAGCCTCTATTGGTTACGCCATTTACATATTTTCTGCTGACCCAAAACGAGTTTGTAGTCACTGCCAAAGCACGAAACTCACTTATAAAGAAGGTAGAGAGACTGAGCATGTTTGGATTTTCGCAAATAAGGATGGTAGCCCAGATAAACGACGAAAGAACAATTATCAAGTTGCAAACTTTATCAGTGAGTGGTCATGCAAGAAGTGTGAGAAGCATACAAAATTCAAACATTTTTCATCCAGAAATCCCTCGAAAACGACTAGAATAGAACTTGTTCTTTGAGGCAATGTGACGGCTAATATTTTCACTTTTTCAAAAGGAAACCAATGTAAGTAAATGGCGGGGATTGACCCTCTCTGCCACACTAATCTGTAACCCTATGTTATTTCGACAATTTTTTATCAGATAGTTAATTTATATTGGGAAGGGGAATATAAAAAACCGTGCCAAATCTATCGATCGCCAGGAATGGGGAATTAAAACAGTAGAATACTCCATTCTCAATTATCCAGAGGAGCGATCAAAATATGAGGCCATACATATCAGGGACTTTGAAGATAGGAAAGGGGCTACACCTCCCTTCAATGCAATAAATGGTCGACTGGATTGTAAATAGTAAGCATATTACGGCTCTTTAAGGGCCTCTTGCAGGTTTTTATATAGGTCACTCAGGATGCCTTTTATTTCTCTGCGATAATTTGCATACGATAAATTGGGATCAACTCTATCGAGGTGGCTTAGATGTTGAATAATTATGTAAAATAAATCAGGGCGTCCGTTGCTCCCTCCATTTTGTTGCTTCAATAAGGTATGTGACTCTCTTAGCCTGCGATCAATAGGATGCATTCCATTAAATAGCCCCATTAGACGTAATGAGAGCGATGCACGAGTGGGAAGGGCAAGAGTGGTGTCATTAAGAGCTGTGAATAGGGTATCGTGTGCTAACTGGATCATCCCTGCTTGTTTCATTAGTATTGTTTCAAGGATTTCTACATGGAGCGTATTCAGTTGGTTGATAAAAACATCGCATTTTTTCCATCGCGATATGGTTTCTTGCCGTATGCCTATTTGATTTGCCGTTTCCTTAGCGGACAGGCCAGTTGCCAAGAGATGTGCAGCCAATAATTGACGTTTATTGAGTTTTATTGACATTCTACATATTATTTTTTGGGTTTACCAAAACCTCTTTTTTTCTTTTTCTCCTCGATAAATGCCAATACCTCTTTACGTGAAAAAAAAGTGTGATCATTGAGTTGGAAGGGTTCTGGAAACTTGCCCGCATCCACCCAGCGATAAATGGTTGATTCACTTACATTGACAATACGTGCAACTTCTTTTCTGGGAATATTATCCGAATAGGTCATAGTGTTCTCTCTTACGTTGGCCCCATTTTTGGAGCTATGCGCAAGGCAGATGCCTAGCCAGATACGAACCCATTGGTTCATCTAAAATTTTACACCAAACCTGCTGTTTTTTCAAGGGTGGTGGTAGGGTTTTTACTCAAAAAATCAGCCCAATTCTGCATTAATGAGCGTCGTTTTTCAAAGAGGGATGAGCGTTGATAAGGCGCTTGGGTATCGTTATATATTTTATGTGCCAAACTGAGTTCTGCCACCTCAAAGGCATCTGTTACTCTCTCTGCTGCCCAGGTACGAAAGCTCGCACGAAACCCATGTACCGTTGTATCGTAGGTTTTAAATGAGCGTTTTAAAAAGACAAGAGCGGCATTATCAGAAAGCGGTTTATCAGGATCACGCCCATGAAACACAAAAGGGTAGTTATGCTGACGGCGTAGCGTCTCAATGAGGGCTACCGCTTGATCTGATAAGGGTACGGAGTGGGGCAGACGATTCTTCATACGTTGCCAGGGAACCTCCCAGCGCTTTCCCTCAAGATCAAACTCCTCAACACGCGCCAAACGTGCCTCTGAGGGACGTACAACTGTTAGGAGATTAAAATGGAGAAGGTGTGCCACCATCCAGGAATGACGATTGAGAGAGGCATAGAGTTTTGGAAGCCGTGTATAGGGGAGGGAGCGGAGATGCTGTATCTTATGGTGGTTGGGTAGGCGTGAAAAATACCGCTCAAGATGATCTTGCCAAAGCGCAGGATTGGCCCCTTTATAATATTCCCCCACAATAGCAAACCCAAAGATGATTTTGATGCGTCCCTGCAGTTTTTTAGCGGTATCACGCTTTGTCTGCCATAGGGGTTTTAAGACCGCAATAATGTCGTGTGTTGTTAAGTCTGGAAAGGCTTTCTGGTCAAGAAGGGGATAGGCAAGTCGTTTAAGGGACGAGCGCCAATCATGGGCATGCTTTTTATTTGTCCAATTGTGTTCCTGTTGGGCAATACACATCTCTGCCACATGCGAAAAACGAAGGGTTTCGTGGCGGCGTTGGCGTTCTTCACGGCGGTGTTTTTGTTCTAAAGGATCTTTCCCCTCTACTAATAATTGGCGCTGTTCAAAATGGATCTGACGCGCTTTGATGAGGGGTATTTCTGGGTAGGTGCCCAGTGCCATAACGCGGGCGCGTTTGTTGATCATATAGCGATGTTCCCAGCGTCCTTTATTAGAGGCGGTCTTGGTAAGGCAGAGGCCTTGCCCATCTGATATTTTTTTGCCAATGGGGAGTGTTTTTATTTTTGCCAGCGTCAGTTTCATGGGTCTCTCTCCTTTCTCGTTCCACCCACAAATTTACCCACAAATGGGGTGGAATAGGCTGACATAGAGTGAAAGGGAATGAGAGAGGCGAATCAACCAAAACTATAACGTGCACTGGTGTTTGACACGTAGTGACATGAAATAGTTGTATCTACTGGCGGACAGGATGGGATTCGAACCCACGGAGGAGTTTCCCCCTCACTCCCTTAGCAGGGGAGCGCCTTAAACCACTCGGCCACCTGTCCGCGTTAAGGGTTACAACGCTATTTGTTTCTATTCAAGGATAAAAAGCTTCCATTCAAACAATAAATTTTTATTGTGGCCTTTGCTACTACAGAGCGTTATCAATATATGGATGTTAAGAATTCTCTTGTTTTCCTTTGTTTTTCTGATTTTAGACCAGCTGTCTAAGTGGTTTGTAGTTGTCTACTTGGGATTACAACAAAAGTTTTATTTAAATCTCAATAACCAGTTTGTAAATTTTTACATGGCTTGGAATAAGGGTATAAACTTCGGCCTTTTCGAAGGAGACAGTGTTTTGCAAGCTTATCTGTTGACTGCTATTTCGGTTGTAATCTCTATAGTATTTTTTATCTGGTTGAGAAAGTCGACAAGCTTCAAAATGCATATATTGGCGGGGCTTGTTGTTGGAGGTGCTTTGGGTAATGCATTAGATAGGCTTATGTATGGAGCGGTTGCTGATTTTATAAACGTTACCTGCTGTGGATTTAGAAACCCTTATTCTTTTAATTTAGCCGACATTTTTATTTTTATTGGGCTAGTAGGGCTATTAGTTTTTAAGTTCGATGAAAAACAAATCTAGAATAATTGCCGAATCTCGTTTGATGTACTAATAATAGTATGATATTTTTAAGTGCATACTAAATACTGTGGGTAAAAACAAATGAACCTAGAGAATTTCGGGGTATCTTCTGAAAATTTAGAGAAAAATCGTATAAGGCAACTCGATCTAATTACTAGCAATCAAATTGCAGCTGGAGAGGTTATTGAAAGACCCAGTTCAGCTTTAAAAGAGTTGATCGAAAATTCAATAGATGCGGGTGCAAACTCAATAGATATAATCTATGCGAATGGTGGAAAGTCTTTTTTAAGTGTTAAAGATAACGGGCACGGAATAAATAAAGAGGACTTGTCACTGGCCGTGTCACGGCACGCAACCTCCAAAATAAGCACGATCGGTGATTTAGCAAATATCAATAGTCTCGGTTTCAGAGGAGAGGCGCTTGCTGCTATAGGATCAGTCTCTGAATTAACTGTAAAGTCAAAGTTTACAGCAGTAGGGGAGGCATTTGAAATTTCCAGTACTTATGGAGAATTAAAAGAAGTTAAGCCTTCACAGTATCTTGAAGGTACGATTATCGAGATTAAAAACCTTTTTAAATCTATTCCTGCCAGATTAAAGTTTTTGAAAACAGACAGAGCAGAAGGGATTTCCATACTAGAGGTCGTAAAGAAATTATCGTTATCAAACCCTGAGATAAGCTTTAAGCTTTATGAAATTAAAGATCATGGAAATCCACGAGAAATTCTCCAGCTTAGTAGGTCAATAGAGCATGACAGCTTAAGCAATAGAATAAAGGGAGTTTTGAAGAATGCCTTTATGGAAAATTCTCACCGAGTGGACTATGAAACTGAGGGTATAAAAATCACTGGCTATATCAGCTCTCCTACTTTTATCTCTGGCAATGCTAATAATTGCTATTTTTTTGTAAATGGTCGGTTTGTAAGAGACCGAGCCTTGCTTAGCTTCACAAGATTGGCATATGGGGATTTATTGGAAAAAGCAGGCTTTCCTTCTGCTATTCTTTTTATAAGTGTTCCGAGTGAGGAAATAGATGTGAATGTCCACCCTTCCAAAATGGAAATCAAGTTCAAGAAATTAGATGTTATTAGGCAAGCCCTAAAGTCAGCAGTAGCAAAGAGTTTCGATATCGATAGGTTCAACAAAAGGAGTCATTTAAGCAGGCGGGCCTACTCTTATTTCAAAAAAGAGCCAAGCCTTAAAAATCATCAAAGAACACGCTTTTTTAGTAATGCATCTCGGCGCCTCGACCGCGAAATGGAACTAAATATAGCCATGACAGTTAATGAAGGAGATGATGGCACTGATGATGCCAAAGGGCGACAAATCACTGAAAATAATAGGCTAGGGACACCTAAAGCACATTTGTTTAAGAATTTTATAGTTGCGCAGAATGATAACGAGTTAGTCATAGTCGACCAGCATGCAGCGCATGAAAGGATATTATATGAAAGACTTAAGGCACAAAAATATGATCAAGGGATAGCGATTCAAGAGTTGTTAGTGCCCGAAATAGTAGAGTTTACGAGCTTAGAAGTAGACGCCATTATTGAAAAGCAGAGCATGATGAAGCAGTTAGGTTTAGAGATAGAGAGGTTTGGACCATCCTCAATATGTATAAGAGGAATTCCAGCTATTCTGGGAGAGATTTGCCCCAAAACACTACTTAACGATCTTTTGAAAGATTTAGAAAATCTTAATTCCCTTGAGAGTTTAGAGGACAAGATTGATAAAGTATTTTCTAGTATGGCGTGTCACGGATCTGTTAGATCTGGTAAAATACTAAAATACGAGGAAATGGACGTCCTTCTTAGAGAAATGGAAAAAACGCCAAATAGTGATCAATGCAATCATGGTAGGCCTACCTACTTAAAGCTAGATTTAGAAAAAATAAATAAATTATTTGGGCGCACCTAATGAGCGATATGAACCTAGGACTATTTATTGTATTGATTGGCGTACTAGTCCTTCTAGGATGTTTCGTAATAGTCAGGCAACTTTGGTCTCCAGACAAGAGCGGAGAAATTAATAGTGTGGCTCTTCGGGAAACGTTGAGAGATTTGTCGGCGAACCAGCAACAAATTGTTGGAAGCATTAAGGTCATTACAGATACACAAACAACTTCGCAAGCGGCTATCATAAAGCACGTAGAAGGTCGATTAGAGGAAATACAGAATTCGATATCTTCTTCATTGTCGGGGAGCTCTGTTAAGACTGCCCAGACCTTGGGGGAGCTACAGCAAAGATTGCAGACTATAGATAAAGCGCAAACAAATATTGAAAAATTGTCAGGTGAGGTTTTGGGCTTGCAGGAAATTTTGTCCAATAAGCAGGCCAGAGGCATTTTTGGCGAAATCCAGCTTAAAGATATCGTGAGTAAAGCACTTCCAGCAGATGCTTATGACTTTCAGTTTACACTATCTAATGGTAAACGGGCTGACTGTATAATTTATCTGCCTGAACCCCAAGGCAATATAGTTATCGATAGTAAATTTCCTCTAGAGGCTTATAACTCTATGATAACAAACACAAATGAAGTCGAGAAAAATAGAAATATTCAATTATTTCAGAGCTCAATAAAAACACACATCAAAGATATATCTGAAAAATATATAATCGAAGGTGAAACTGCTGATGGAGCAATTCTATTTCTACCATCGGAGGCAATTTATGCTGAATTACACGCCAATTTCTCCAAGCTGGTGAATGAAGGGTTTGAGGCTCGTGTTTGGATTGTTTCACCTACTACACTGATGGCAACTTTGAATACCATGAGGGCAATTCTGAAAGATGAGAGACTTCGTCGCCAAACCAGCCATATTAGATCAGAGCTTGACTTGCTATACAAAGATATGGTGCGCTTAGAGGGTCGGATCATTAACTTAGATAAACATTTTAACCTTGCATCAAAAGATGTTGATGAGATAAAGATTTCAGCAAAAAAGGCTTCAAAGCGGGTGTTTAATATTGAGCGATTTGAGTTTGATGGATTGATGCAATCTGAACCTGAAGGCGAAGAGGGCGCTGGAGTTCCTGAAAATTTAGTAGAGGGGGAGCGTCCAAAAAA
Source organism: uncultured Alphaproteobacteria bacterium (assembly GCA_902524845.1). Lineage (GTDB taxonomy): Bacteria > Pseudomonadota > Alphaproteobacteria > Rhodobacterales > Rhodobacteraceae > CACIJG01. Next base: position 36,587 of record CABZEW010000006.1, on the reverse strand, counting down.
GATTAAATTAATTTAATAAAAATAGGAGTTAAAAATGAAAAGACTGATTTTGAGCGGTGGGGTTTTCGCCTTTTTGTGTCTTTGTAGCTGTGGCACTATTGGTGGAGCAATAAGTGGGATGGGGGCCGATCTAGATATGGTTGGAGGCGCCATCGCAGGGTATTAAAGGATACTAAGAAAGTTGGACATGCAAAAAACGCATGGATGATATGCATATTGTATTATTTCTAAAGAGAAAAATTTCCCGTAGTTTACACATCGAAAGGAATTAATATCATGAGTAATTCGTATAAAGGCTATCAATCCATAACATCTAAAGCGATGAAAGCGGAAATGTTGGAGCAAGACGTTGAGCTTCAACTAGCAAGAAATTGGCATAACGATGGATGCGAAAAGTCATTACACAGGTTGGTCAATGCTTACATGAGATTAGCCGTTTCTATGGCTTCGAAATACGTCAAATATGGGATAGACACTAATGAATTGATCCAAGAAGCTGGTATTGGGCTTATGAAAGCCGCCGAAAAATTCGACCCCGAAAGAGGTGTTCGATTTTCAACATATGCTACTTGGTGGATCAAGGCTTCTATACAAGATTTTGTTCTACGGAATTGGTCGCTAGTCAGAACCGGTTCAACAGCATCGCAGAAGTCTCTGTTTTTTAATTTGAAGAGAGTAAAGTCCCAGATAGAGCGAGAGTTTGACAACTCCGTAGCATCGGTTGACTATGGTTCACTGAATAAAATGGTAGCCGAGAAGATGGGAGTTTCTCTTAGAGATGTTGAAATGATGGAAACAAGACTATCTGGAGGAGACTTCTCCCTTAATTCGCTTCAGCAAGGTGAGGAAGGGCGAGAGTGGATAGAGACAATAGAAGATGAAAACTCCTACGGTTCTGATAAAGTAGAAAAAGATAAAGATGACACCACGGTAAAATCTTGGATTAAGGAAGCCATTGACACCTTGAATGAAAGAGAGAGAACGATTGTCGTCGAACGCAAGCTTCGTGACAAGCCTAGGACATTGGACTCCATTGGAGGAGAGCTGGGAGTTTCCAAAGAGAGGGTCAGGCAACTAGAGGCTGAAGCTCTAAAAAAACTTAGAAAGCACTTTGAGACGCGGATAGGGGTCAGATCATCTTCGATTATTTAGTCACAAAAGATTGAACACAGAACATTTTCCGCTTATTTTAAGTTGGAGTATTACTAGAGCGGCGAGAAAATGAAGAAAATATTGTTAGTGATATCGGGGGGTATAGCCGCGTACAAGTCACTAGAGCTTATAAGGCTCTTTAAAAAGGCTGGTGATGAAGTAAAATGCGTGGCCACTGAAAGCGCACTAACATTTATAACTTCGGCTTCAATAGAGTACTTGTCTGGCAACCCACTAAGAACCAGCCTTGACGATCGTGAGCAAGAAATGAAGATGGGTCATATTGAACTAGCGCGATGGCCGGATATAATTTTAGTAGCTCCAGCAACAGCCAATATTATTTCGTCCGTAGCTAATGGACTAGCAACTGATCTTGCCCAGACAATTCTGATGGCGACTACAAAAAAAATGGTTTTTGCACCTTCAATGAATGTAAGGATGTGGGAAAACAAATTGTTTCAAAACAACGTTGCAATCCTCAAATCTAATAATGTTGAATTTCTAGGTCCCACAGAGGGTGAAATGGCCTGTGGGGAATTTGGGTTAGGCAGGATGATGGAACCACAACAAATCGTAAAATCCTTAATCAAGAAATGACACGCGTGTTGAAAGCAAAGAAGGTGCTGGTCACCGCTGGTCCAACATATGAGTACTTAGATGACATTAGATTTATCGGAAATAGGAGTTCTGGTAAGCAAGGAGCAGAAATTGCCAAGTGTCTTCATAAACTTGACGCAGACGTTACGTTGATTATAGGCCCAGTAAATCTCGAGCTATCCAGCTTAAGTAAGGTTATTAAAGTGGAAACCGCTATCCAAATGAATGAGGCCGTTAAGAAAGCCGGCCCATTTGATATAGCAATATGCGCTGCAGCTGTTGGTGATTGGCGTCCAAAAAAGAAAGCGAAGACAAAAATAAAAAAAACATCAGGAAATAAACCACCGATTGTGGAATTAGTCGAAAATCCAGATATTTTGAAGAATATATGCATAGGTAAAGATAGGCCAAGTTTAGTTATTGGTTTCGCAGCTGAGACAAATGATCTGTTAGTCAATGCTAGATTAAAGTTGAGGAATAAAGGGTGTGATTGGATTGTAGCTAATGGAGTAGACGCTGAAAGCAATTGTATGGGTGGTGAAGAAAATGAAGTTATTATAATAAAAAAAAATGAAGAAATTAGGTTGGCTAGACAGAGCAAAGAAAAAATAGCATGGCATATTTGTAAAAAAATAGTAGAAGAGATCTCAGGTTAAAGTTTGTTTTCTATCCGGTTTAGAACCAATGCTTTTTCTTGTTTTTTAGAGAATTTTTAATTATTGCTGAATTTTGAGAATTTTTACATGCATGATCATTCAGATAATGAATATATAGAGCGCTATAAGAGACATATTTTAGTAAAGAATATTGGCGGGGAAGGGCAGAAAAAGTTAGGAAAAGCTAAAATACTCCTTGTCGGCTTAGGAGGAATAGGGTCCACTGTTCTACAGCATTTAGCAGCTACAGGAATTGGTAAAATTGGCTTGGTTGACCAAGACACAGTAGCGCTATCCAATCTGCAGAGACAGACAATTTATACTTATGGGGATATTGGAAGAAAGAAGGTAAGTGTTGCATCAAAATTTATCAATAACTTGAACAAAAATGTTGATGTAACTGAGTATGATCTATTTTTAAAAGCGAAAAATTCTTCAGAGATAATAGAAGAGTATGATGTTGTTTTGGATGGTACTGACAATATTGAAGCACGGGAACTTATCAATCGGCATTGCCTTATGCAACAAAAACCCCTGATATTTGGAGGAGTGTCTGGATGGGAAGGCCTCGTAAGTTTACTTATTTATGATAATAGTGCCTGCTTTAAGTGTATATTTACAAGCTCTGAAGAAAGGCCTAATTTTTTAGATTGTAGCTCAGAAGGTGTGTTAGGGGTAACTACATCTTTGGTAGGAACACTGATGGTTGCAGAGACAATTAAGCTCATATGCGGCACGGGTCAGCTTCTAACAAACAAGCTGCTCATTTGTGATGCCCTTAGCGGAGCAACAGAAGTTTTAAATATAAAGAAAAATAATAAATGTAATGCTTGCCGATACGCAAATAGTTAAATCATACTCGGCACTATTTGATCGGGGGGTCGGTGACCATCAATAAATGTTTTTATGTTTATTATAACTTTCTCACCCATTTCTATTCTTCCTTCTAAAGTTGAAGAACCCATATGAGGCAAAAGAAAAACATTTTTTAAGCTTTTAAAGTCTGAACCGATAATTTCTTCGCTATCATAGACATCAAGTCCAGCTCCCCCCAATTTCCCATCTTTGAGTTGTCTAACTAAAGCTTTCTGGTCAATAATTTCTCCTCTGGAGATGTTCACTAAATATGCGGTATGCTTCATTTTCCCGAGACATTTTGCACTCAGTAAATACAAAGAAGATGGATTAAGTGAGGCACTAACAACCAAAATATCAATTGCAGATAACATCTCTTCTAAATTTTCCCAATACGTAGCAGAAAGGCTTTCTTCAATATTTCGATGCAGACGTCTTCTATTATGATAATTTATATCTAGATCAAAAGCTTTTGCCCTCTTTGCAATCGCTTGTCCAATTCTGCCCATTCCAAGGATTCCAAGTTTTTTTCCAGTAATTCTCATCCCAATCATCGCGGACGGGCTCCAGCCTCTCCAGTTTCCAGACTGCATCTCTTCATGACCTTCTCTTAACTTTCTGGGTATTGCCAAAATCAGAGCCATCGTCATATCAGCAGTGTCAGTAGTTAATACGCTAGGAGTATTTGTAACAATGATACCCCTTTGTAAAGCTGTTTTAATATCAATATGGTCATATCCCGCCCCATAATTTGCGATCAGCTTCAGGTTAGAACTTGCTGCGCTTAAAATGCTAGCATCTATCTTATCGCCAATAGTAGGAACAAGAATGTGCGCCTCTTTTACAGCTGATAAAAGCTCCTGTCTACTGATTGGGAATTCTGCATCAGAGAGATTAACATTAAATAGCTCTCTCATTCTTTTCTCGACCCGGTCTTGAAGCCTCCTCGTAATTATTACCTTGGGTTTTTTCATAGCGCTTGATAATACGATCTTTTTTGGTATTTCTTTATAATGGTTACATCCAGTAATAGAGATATATTATCCAATATCAAATTGTTTTCAAAAGTATTTGTAATAGCAGCACTAATTAATTTATCTCTTGTTGTTAATGAGCTGTCTGCTAGCTCTGGTTCAGAAATAAGTAAAAAAACGGGTCTACCCCTTCCCAGATTTGTGTCTCTGAAGGGAAATAAAGTGAATTTAAGAAGAGGGCCTAGTTTAAGTTATAAAATAGACTGGGTTTACCAAAGAAAACACTTGCCACTAATGATTGTTAGTGAGTTTGGACACTGGAGAAAAGTAACTGATTTTGAAGACTATTCAGGCTGGATTTATAAAGATCTACTGTCCGGTTCTCGATATATAATTGTTAACAAGAAGGAAACCCTTTTAAGAAACAAGGCCAGCTATAATTCTTTAGGTAAAGCAATTTTAAAACGAGAAGTGATTGGAAAATTAATCGATTGTGAAGGTTTATGGTGTTTTATAAGAGTTGAAAATTTGCGTGGTTACGTGCTTGCAGACCATATTTGGGGGGTCAGTAATGATTGACCTATGGAAGAAATTGATAGCCTTTACCTCTAACTGTCTTTAGATACCTCGGGTTTGTTGGGTTAGGCTCTATTTTTTTTCGTAATCTTGTAACTTGTACGTCAACATTCCTTTTGTTAAGATCTCGCTTTCCTTGACTAAGGTCTAAGCTGCTAATCACCATTTCTCTACTAATTGTTTTTGCAGGGTTAAGTACAAATAAATTTAATAGGCTAATTTCAAGACTTGTCAGTTTTATTAAAGAGTTATCTTGATAAAGTTCTAATCGTCTTAAGTCGAAGACTTTATTTCCAATTTTAATTCGTTTTCCAGATTTGTTGGAAACGCTACTGTTATTTCTTATCAATAATCTTTCCAAACGAAGCAAGAGTTCTTTGGGTTCAAAGGGTTTAGATAGATAATCATCAGCACCTATTTCCAGCCCTGAAATTCTGTCTTTCGACTCCCCCTTCGCTGAGAGAAAAATAGCAGGAACATTTTTTTGTTTTCTAATGCTTTCCAACAACTCAAGTCCGCTTTCTCCTGGCATCATCACGTCTAGTATTAGTAAATCAAATTCAAAATAATTTAAAAGACATCGAGCCTCAGTAGAATTTCGTGCCTTAGATACTAGAAACTTATTTTTGCTTAAGTAAGTACTCATTAACGATAAGATGCGCTCATCGTCATCTACAAGTAACAAATGGGAGTTGTTTTCAGACAAGATAATCCTCTTTAGAATTGCTTGGAGTGTCTTTATCTTTGCACCTTTATCATTATAATATAATTAGTGAATAAGAAAAGTTTATATAATACTGGAACGAAACTCTGGAAAAGTTAAAAAAATTTGGTTATGCAATTATAGGTCAAATAGTGAGGTAAGCTTTTATGGTTGATTCTTATGAAAATTTAGAAGGAAAAATATGGCTTGACGGGGAGCTGGTAGACTGGAGGGATGCAAAATTTCACTTGCTCACTCATGCGCTTCATTATGGTTCTTCTGTATTTGAGGGAGAGAGAGCATACGGTGGAAAGATATATAAAAGTTATGAGCACTCTGTAAGGCTTAGAAAGTCTGCTGAGTACGTTGATATGGAAGTACCTTTTACTCCAGAGGAACTCGAGGCAGCCAAAATGCAAGTTCTTGATGCAAATGGAAAAAAAGATGCCTACGTGCGAGCTGTGGCTTGGAGAGGTTCCGGTCCCGATATGGGCGTGGCATCTTCTAGAAACCCAGTGAGGGTTGCAGTTGCGTCGTGGGAGTGGGGAGCTTACTATGGCGATGCAAAAATGAAAGGTGCCAAGTTGGATGTTTCAGATTGGAAAAGACCGAGCCCTGAGACTATACCCTGCTTTGCTAAAGCATCAGGTCTATACATGATTTGCACCATGTCTAAGCATGCAGCGGAGGCAAAGGGTTGTTCTGATTCTCTAATGTTGGACTATAGAGGCTATGTTGCGGAAGCAACTGGAGCAAATATTTTTTTTGTGAAGGATAACAAAGTACATACTCCTAAACCGGATTGTTTCTTAAATGGGATAACTCGACAAACGGTTATTGAGATTCTTGAAAAGGCTGGGGTTGAAGTAGTAGAGAGGCATATCGAACTTCCTGAGTTAGAAGGTTTTGAACAATGTTGGTTAACTGGAACTGCAGCTGAGGTAACGCCCGTTGGGCAAATAGATCAGTTTAATTTCGAAGTTGGCGAATTAGTTAGGCAGGTTTCTGATAAGTATGAAAAAGAAGTAAGGTTATAGGAGGAGGCTTCTTCAGCTTGGCAAATTGAATTGAAAAAAATAATAATCGATACTGATCCAGGTCAAGACGATGCTTTGGCTCTGATGACAGCTTTTGGTGCCAAGAAGGAGATTAAGGTTTTAGGCATTACATGTGTGGCAGGAAATGTTCCCCTAGACTTGACATCCGTGAATGCACTAAAAATATGCGAATTAAGTGGGGTTTATGATGTGCCCGTTTTCAGAGGTAGCCCAGCTCCACTGAAAAGAAATTTAATAACCGCCGAGCATGTTCATGGGAAGACAGGTCTTGACGGAACAGAGCTGTCAGTTAAAAAAAAAGAATTAGAGCTTATGAGTGGCGTAGATTTTATACTCGATTGCGCAGAAAAATATACAGATGAAAAAATTACAATTTGTGCCCTTGGCCCTCTCACTAATATTGCAAAAGTTCTAAAAAAAAGCCCAAGAGTAAAAGACTCATTAGAAGAGATTATATTAATGGGGGGGGGGTTTTTTGAAGGCGGAAATATTACTCCTGCAGCAGAATTCAATATATACGTCGATCCAGAGGCTGCAAAAATTGTGTTGGGAAGTGGAGTTAAAATAACAATGCTTCCGCTAGATGTTACTCATAAAACTCTAGTGCAAAGAGATTTCCTTGAGAGGTTGCGTGTCTCAGGAAAGAATAGTGCTATGGAAGCAGCAAAGCTTTTAGATTTTTTTGAGAGATACGATGTTGAAAAATATGGAAGCCAAGGTGGTCCTTTACATGATCCTAATGTAATAGTTTATTTGCTTAATCCAGAAATATATAATGGAAAGCTGGTTAATGTTGAGATTGAGGTCAATTCAGAATTAACCAGGGGCATGACAGTTGTAGATTGGTGGCACGTTACAAATCGAAAACCCAATGCATACTACGTAAATGAAGTACAGGAAAATAAATTTTTTGAAACGGTATTAAACAAGGTTTTAAATTTAGAGATATAATTATAATCACAAAGAGACCTCAGGAGAAAAAGCTGAAAAATAAAGAGATAGACAAAGAAATTGAGCCTAAAGATAGCAAGCACAGTGGTGTTAACGATCTTCTAAACTATATAAAAAAAATTTTGAACCAAAATAAAGCTGTAAATATCACAGAAATAAATGTGGATGAAACCTTTTCTGAGTTTGAAAAAATAATAATTGCGTCTGGAACCTCTAATAGACAAGTTGTTGCTTTGGCAGAAAAGGTGCGGGAAGGTGTTAAAAGGTTGTTTCGCATTAACTGCAAAATAGAGGGGAAAGAAAATGCTGACTGGGTTTTGTTAGATTTTGGGGCTGTGATTGTTCATATATTTAAACCGGAGGTGAGAGAGTATTACCAAATAGAAAAAATGTGGAAAGGGGATCTCACTGAGATCTCGAGTTAGCTTTATTACAATGAAAATAATTATACTTGCCCATGGTAAGGTAAAAAATGGACCGGAATTTGATTTGATATTTGACTATGCAAAAAGGTTCAATAAACAATTTAATAGCGATTTTCTAACTTCATTGGAAATCTTTGAGTCAAATGAAGCCGAAAGCCAATTTTATAAGAAAGTTTCAAGGATTTTGGACGGCAAGCAATCAACAGTTTTGCTTGATAGAAATGGAGAACAAATTGACTCAGAAGGTATAACACAATTAGTAACTTCATTTTCAGAGAAAGGTATTAGTCAGCTTTCTTTTGTTATTGGAGGAGCATCAGGATTTCCAAAACAGCTGACTTCAAAAGCAAAAAAAATTATCGCGCTTTCTAAGATGGTTTTTCCTCACAAAATTGCTAGACTTATCTTGGTAGAACAACTTTATAGAACAAAGTGTATCATAAATCGGCACCCCTATCATAAGGCTTGAGGTTTTTTATGTTTGAAGTGAAAAAGAAGTCTTATGTCCTGTGCATTTTGGATGGGTTTGGATTAAGAGAAAGCAAATCAGGGAATTCAATATCCTTGGCAAATACGCCTAATTTAGACCATCTTTTCAGAAATTATCCCAATAGTACCTTAACCACATTTGGTAAGGATGTCGGGCTGCCTGACAATCAAATGGGAAATTCTGAAGTTGGCCACTTACACATAGGTGCAGGCCGAATCGTCCAAAGTATGTTGCCGAGAATAGATAAAGCGATAGCCAATGAAGGATTAAATAATAATAAAGATCTATTGAGAATGCTATCAGATACACAATTTAATGGAGGCGAAGTTCATATTGCTGGCTTGATTTCTTGTGGTGGTGTACATGGGCACGTTAGGCATTTAAAAAGTTTGACGAATATTGCCTCAAAAAAAAGTTTAAAGGTAAACTTGCATCTTTTTTCAGATGGTAGAGACGTTGAGCCCAAGACTAGTCTATCCGATTTGGAAAGCTTGATATATGATCTTCCCTCTAATGTAAGCATTGCAACGCTTACAGGGCGATATTATTCAATGGATAGAGATAAGCGTTGGGATAGAACTCAAAAGGCTTATCAGGCAATAGCAAATGGTGTTGGAAAGATTTACGGAGATCCATTCAAAGCTATCCAAGACTCTCATGCAAAGGGGATTACAGATGAATTTATAGAGCCCGTTATATTGAGCAAATACAAGGGAATAAACGGAAAAGACGATGGTTTGATTTTCTGTAACTTTAGAGCTGATCGAGCTAGGCAAATATTAAATGCACTAACTGATAAGAATTTTGAAGGTTTTTCGCGTGCCAATCAAAAAATATTTACAAAAGTTGTTGGAATGATCGAATATGATTCCGATTTTAAGCGGAAATTTAATGTTCTTTTTGAAAGGGAACAAATAAAAAATGGCCTTGGCGAGTGGATAAGTCTAAGTGGACTCAAGCAATTTCGAATAGCAGAAACCGAGAAATACCCACACGTTACCTATTTTTTAAATGGTGGAAGCGAAACCGAATATGATGGCGAAGAGAGATCATTGGTCCCTAGTCTGCAAGTAGAGGGCTATGATCAGAAACCCCAAATGTCGGCGGAAGAAATTTGTAATAACTTAATATCAGCGCTGGAGAAAAATTTTTTTGATTTACTGATCGTAAATTTTGCTAACCCCGATATGGTTGGACATACTGGAAGCCTAAGTGCAGCTAAAGTAGCTGTAGAAACAGTTGATGAAATGCTCGGCAAAATGTGTGCCTGTATAAAAAAAGAAGGTGGGGAAGCTCTTATAATTTCTGATCATGGAAACTGTGAACAAATGTATATCGGAGACACTAAAAACCCCCACACCTTTCATACTTTAAACCCTGTCCCTTGTATTCTATTTAGTGAAAGGGAAAAGGTAGGCATCAGATCTGGCTCTTTGATAGATATTGCCCCGACGGTCTTGGAATTATTGGGCAAAGATAAACCCAATCAAATGACAGGTAAATCGCTTCTTTACTGGCAAGATTGATTATTTGATTTATCTACTTAACTCAAGTAGAAGAACACTGTAAAGTGCCTGTGTTTATTTCACGCAGCGATATAAAAGAGAGAAAATTTACATGTCACATTTAATTAGTAAGTACCTAGGTATCATTTTATTTATATTGGGTTGTTCAATGCTCAACCCAGTTCACTCAAAAGAAAATAAAAGAGAGACCTATGAACAACTGGATCTTTTTGGTCAAGTTTTTGATCTCATAAAATCTAAATATGTCCAAGAAGTGCAAAGTAAGGAATTAATTGAGGCAGCAATTAACGGGATGCTTTCTTCTCTCGATCCACACTCAGGTTTTTTAGTGCCAAAAAGTTATGATGATATGCAAGTTGACACAAAAGGATCATTTGGTGGTTTAGGGATTGAAGTTACTCAACAGGACGGTTTCGTAAAGGTGGTATCACCCATGGACGACACACCAGCCTATAAAGCAGGTGTGTTAGCCGGGGACTTCATCACGTTTGTGGATGACAAACCCATGCTCGGGTTGACCTTATCTGAAGCGGTAGAAATTATGCGTGGTCCAGTTGGTTCATCTGTTAAGCTAACTATAGTTAGAGAGGGCTTGGAAGACCCAATTGAAGTAGAGGTAACGAGAGACGTAATTAAGTTAACGGCAGCAAAAGTAAGAATAGATAATGATATTGTGATCATGAGGGTAACTACCTTCAATGAACAGACCATTCCAAACCTCGAAGATGGAATGAAAGCGACAATGGAAAAGACTGGTATTAATGAACCTAAGGGTTTCATACTCGATTTGCGAAATAATCCTGGGGGATTATTATCTGTAGCTATTTCAGTTACTGATCTCTTTTTGGATCAAGGAGAGATCGTATCCACAAGAGATAGGGAAGGTAAAGGAGAGCGTTACAAAGCGTCCAAGGGTGATATTGCAAAAGGCAAACCCGTAGTAATTCTGATCAACGCTGGATCGGCCTCGGCATCAGAAATTGTGGCAGGAGCTCTTCAGGATCACCAAAGGGCGATTGTCTTGGGAACTAAAAGTTTTGGTAAGGGATCGGTCCAGTCAGTCCTTCCTATGGGCCAAAGTGGAGGCATAAGACTTACCACAGCAAGGTACTACACGCCCTCTGGGCGGTCTATTCAAGCTCTTGGAGTAACCCCAGATGTATTTTTAGAATTTAAAAAAGTTGAAGAGAAGGAAGAAGAAAAAAGAAAAACATTTTCTGAAGCTGATCTTGAGGGAGCTTTAAGTAACGATAGTTTAACAGATTCAGAAAAAGAAATGCTTAGAAAAGAGGAGCTTAGTTTTCAGGAAACAAAAAAGAGAAGAGATAAGGATAATCAATTAGCCCATGCAATTGATTTAATTCAAGGTTTGTCGGTACTCTCTGTGAAAGAATGATTAGCTCTCTACCATATCGCTTAGGTGTTGGTTTAGTAATTATTAATAGCCAGTCCAAAATTTTTACTGGTCGGCGCCTTGACAGTAGTAGGGCATGGCAAATGCCCCAAGGGGGCATTGATGATAACGAAATTCCTATAGAGGCTGCGTACCGCGAAATGGGCGAGGAGACGGGCATAGAAAAGTGCAAGGTTGCTCTCATTAAACAATCTAAGCTTTGGTATCGTTATGACTTACCTAAAGAAATACAAGGTAAATTTTGGGGAGGCAAATTCAGAGGGCAAAGTCAAAAGTGGTTCTTATTTAAATTTATCGGTGTCGACTCAGACATAAATATAGAGACAAAAGAGCCAGAATTTGCAGATTGGAGATGGTCTATAAAAAGTGATATGCTGGATAGTATAGTGCCTTTCAAAAAATCTCTGTATCAAGCTGTTCTGAAAGATTTTGAGATAGATCTTTGAAATCAACCTAGCTCTTGAGATTTTACTAATGGAAAAAAATTGTTGTTTGAATTAAATCCAAACCAGTTTTCGCCCTTGTGGGTAGTTTCAGTGCAATAATCCACTAATCTGTAGAAGCTTTTTCTATCAATTTTTGCAAAGAGGTTGGACCTAACATTTATATAGGGTTGGGGTTCATGAGTGGACTTTTTAAATAAAATATGGAACTGATCGTTTTTCTCTAAATAGGTTGTATCCCCTATATTAGTCATAAATTTAAATAGTTTAGTATTTTCCTTCGTGACTACATCGATTTTAGTTGCTATAAATGGTACATCAACTACCGTTATCCCTACCTTTTCAACGGGCGTTACAAGGAAATACTTATCATTTTCTTTCTTTAAAATATTTGCAAAAAGCCTTACCAGTCTCTCTCTTTTTATCTCTGACTCTTGGTAAAACCAACGTCCATTTGCATCTATATGGATTTCCAAATCACCACAAAAAGGGGGGTCCCATAAGTGAACTGGAGCTGGTTTACTGCCTTTAATATGTTTTGCTACGTTTTTCTCAAAGTCACTTGGCTGCATGTATCAATTGAAGTTTAAATTTCTTCTTGAAAGTTGATGGATTTTGGTGACTCCCATAAGTTTCATGTCTCGTTCTATTTCAGTTCGAAGATTAGATAAGGCTTTTTCTACACCTTTTTGTCCAGCAGCTGCAAGCGCATACAAATATAGACGGCCTCCAGCACAAGCTTTCGCTCCTAAAGACAAAGCTTTGAGCACATGTGTACCTCGCTGAATACCACCTTCACAGATTACGTCAGTTTTGTCGCCAACTGCATCAACGATCCTAGCTAACTGATCAAATGGTGAAACAGCACCATCTAACTGTCGTCCACCATGATTCGAAACAATCACTCCATCACAGCCTATATCTACTGCTTTTTTAGCATCCTCGACACTTACAATTCCTTTCAGAGCAAAAGGACCATTCCAATCTGATCTTAGTTGTTCCGCATCTTTCCAGCTCATGGTTTGGTCCAGCATATTTGAAAAGTAAGAGCCGATAGAGGTAACAGCGCTAGTCCCTTCGTCAATATGGTTCTGAAGGTGGGGGAGCTGAAATGCTGGTGAGGTAAGAAAATTGAATAGCCAAGATGGCTTTATTGCGAAGCTTAGCATACTCTTAATGTTGAGCCTTGGAGGTATAGTAAACCCTGTCCTCAAGTCTCTCTCTCTATTCCCTCCAGTAATTGTATCCACTGTCAATGCTAATACATCGAATTTGGCTTTCTTTGCTCGATCAAGCATATATTTATTTAATCCTCGATCCTTATGGAAATAAAACTGAAACATTTTCGGGCATTCTGATATCGAAGATATTTCGTCAACACTTACCGTGCTTAAAGAGGATACGCCAAACATTGTATTTAATTTATTTGCAGCTTTAGCTACTGCTCTTTCTCCTTGATAATGAAAAAGCCTCTGGACGGCCGTCGGAGAACAGTATACTGGCATAGAAATTTTCTTACCAAAAATTGTTGTGGACATGTCAACGTCTTTTACTGACCGTAAAACATTCGGAATTAACGACACTGAGTTAAAGCTTCCGGTATTTCTTGCATAGGTGAGCTCATCATCGGCCGCACCATCGATATAGTCGAAAATGGGTCTGGGTAACCTTCTTTTTGCTAGCTCTCTAAAGTCTTTGAAATTGTTACAATTATTTAAGTTCATCTATTGAAATATATCGGTCAGCCTTGACGGGCTTTAAACCTACGTTGCACTTTATTTATTACGTATACCTTGCCCCGCCTTTTGACCACTCGGCAGTTTCTATGGCGCTGTTTTAATGATCTCAGTGAGTTTCTTATTTTCATTTTTCTCTCCGACTTTTGATCTTCTAAAGATTATTCAGAAAAAGACAACCTCTTTTTTTGGTGGGCGTAACTGGGATTGAACCAGTGACCCCTTCGATGTCAACGAAGTGCTCTCCCGCTGAGCTATACGCCCCTATTGTTTTTTCTATATAAAAAGTTTAAGAAGGGTCAAGGTTTAAATTAATTAAACCAGATCTTTTTTGCTCACCAAATGAAACCATACAAACTTTTATCACCTTCAAATCAATCAAATTGCGTGCTATTTAATTCTCCCCACAGCGGCAGTGCTTATACCGAAAACTTTATCAATTTGACTGATTTATCACTACAAACATTGAGATCATCTGAGGATCTCTTTGTAGACCAGCTTTTTTCTCCAGTTGTTGACTTTGGATCATTGATGCTGGTTGCCACTTTTCCTAGGTCATTTATTGACCTAAACAGGGATTGTGAAGAGTTAGATCCATTATTAATTGAAGATGTTTTAATATATAAGGATACACTAAAGGTGTCCGCAGGTCTCGGAGTTATACCAAGAGTGGTAGCGGACCAAAAGCAAATTTACAAACATAGACTTTCAATCGACATTGCCACTGATAGACTTCAGAAGTTTTATTTTCCTTATCATGAAAAGCTAAAAACTTTGATAGAAAAAACACAGGACGTGTTCAAAAAAGTTATACTTTTGGATTGTCATTCTATGCCGCAGAGCTCAGTTAACCATGCTAGGAAGAAAGATCCAATAGAGGTCGTGCTTGGTGATTGTTTTGGTCGGTCCTGTGAACATGAAATTGTAATGGGGTTGAAATATTTTTTAGTAGAGGCAGGATTTAGAGTTAGCCTAAACAAGCCCTTTTCAGGGGGCTTTATCACCAAAAATTATGCGAGCCCTGTTGAGAATATTCATGTAGTACAAATAGAAATTTTGCGGTCACTTTATAGTGATGAAAAGGAACAGACTAAAAATAGCGATTTCTTGTTAATTCAAAACAGATTATTAAATGCAATTAAAAAATTTATAAAGAGCTTTGCGGACTAGCTTTGTGAAATTTCTTTTTGTATTTCTTTAAAAGCGGCTAGGGGATCTTCTGCTTGGTAAATCGGTCTTCCTATGACAAGATATGATGCGCCATTTTTTAAGGCCTCATGAGGCGTCGCAACTCGCTTTTGATCATTGATTGCAGATTTTGTTGGTCGTATTCCTGGGGTAACAATAATTTTTTTGGTACAATGGGTGTTATTTCTTAGCAATATTAATTCTTTAGGACTAGCAATCACCCCATCTGCTCCTGCTAAGATCGCTTTTTCAGCTCTACTTACAGCTAAATCTTCAATTGCTCCGGATTTGATCATATTTTGATTTAGATCTTCTCTGTCTAAGCTTGTAAGAAATGTTACAGCAAGTATTTTCATGCCATAGGCGCCTCGTCCTTTCACTGCTGCCTTAACAACCTGTGGATCACCTTGAACAGTTAGAAAATCAAATTTAGCTTCACATAATCCGCTAACCGCATTCTCTATTGTATTTGATATATCGAATAATTTTAAATCCAAAAAAACATGAAGACCTCGTTTTTTCATTTCCAAAGCAAGCTCCAATCCACCTTTGCCAATCAATCCTAGTCCAATTTTAAAAAAGTTCGCGTGACCATCCAATCTTTCAAGGATGGAGCGCGCCTTATCACAGCTCTCTACATCTAATGCAACAATGATTTTATCTTTCGTGCTCATTCTAAGAAAAATAGCAAGCTAATGGTTGTATATCAAGAATAAGACCACATCTATTGATAGAGCAGAAAACAAAATTGTAGAAAAGATGGATTTAGAACGATATACCCACAATGCAAAAAAAATAATGGTTGAGGCTATGGAGAGCGCAAGAGCGCTCGGCCATCAGACAATTACTACGGCTCATGTAATGAAGGCTATTTTAGCAAATAATAAAAAGCGGTTTGCGACGCTTATCGAGTTAGCTGGAGGAGACTACTTCTCTGTTCTACAAGAAGTAGACAAGCTAATAATTTCCTTCCCAAAAGTTGAAGGACATCAAAACCTATTTATAGACCCAAATTTGTCAGAAGCGATAAAGAGCGCTGAGGTTTTTGCTGACAGGCTCGGTGACAAGTTTATCGGCTTAGAGGCCTTATTTCTAGGAATCGCTTTAGGCAAAAGTGAGCTCGCTAAAAAACTAGTCAACAAAATGGAAAACTTCAATAAATTAGAAGGTATCGTTCTTGAAGATAGAAAAGGTAACAAGATTGAGAATCAGGCTCACCAAGAGGGTGAGAATATTTTAAACGATTACACTTTAAACTTAACGGTCCGAGCTCTCGAGGGCCATATTGATCCTATTATTGGCCGAGACGAAGAAATCCGTAGAACCATTCAAGTTTTAAGCAGAAGAACAAAAAATAATCCAATTTTAATTGGTTTCCCAGGCGTTGGAAAAACAGCTATTGCAGAGGGGCTTGCGCTTCGAATAGTTAGGAAAGACGTTCCGGAGGTTTTGTTGGATAAAAAACTTCTCTCTCTCGATATGGGATCTTTGGTTGCTGGTGCGAAATATAGGGGAGAATTCGAGGAAAGATTGAAAGGCGTTCTTCGAGCAATCGAGAATAGTTTTGGACAAATTATACTTTTTATTGATGAAGTTCATCTTCTTGTTGGTGCAGGAAAGTCGGAAGGTTCGATGGACGCTTCAAATCTTCTTAAACCTGCTTTAGCGAGAGGAAGTTTGCGCTGTATAGGAGCAACAACGTTGGATGAGCATAGAAAATATATAGAAAAAGATGCAGCGTTAGCAAGAAGGTTTCAGCCTGTAATGGTAAGCCCACCGAGTACAACCGAGTGTTTATCGATTTTGAGAGGTATAAAAGAGAAATACGAGGTACACCATGGTG
>CABZEW010000006.1:0-12500 GCA_902524845.1 uncultured Alphaproteobacteria bacterium | reverse complement strand
AGGTCACTTTTAAGCATTTCGACGGCTGTATTCCTTACTAAAGAAGCGCCACCAACATTTCTAAGTAGTTTATTATCCTTACCCATTCTGGTAGAATTTCCTGCAGCTAAGATGATACCCATTATCTTTTTTTCTCTTTTTTTGGCACTTTTAGCCAAGGCCCTGGGTAATGGACGGGAAGCAATTTCCATTAAAAGTCCACCAGCTCCCATATCTGCCAGTTCTTCCTTGTTAATGGGGATATTAGCCATCAACAATTGCAATACCCAGTCAAAGCCGTTTAACTTGGGTGATCTGGCACACCCTGGCATGCCGATTACAGTAGTGCTACCTATTTGACCAATTAGGAGAAGGTTCCCTGGATCCACTGCGAGGCCGTATTGAATTATTTCGCCTCCAACCGACAAGATGGCTTTTGGAATATGGTCAGAGCGGTCAGTTATAGCAGAGGCGCCGCTTATAAGAAGTACTTGTGCGCCACTATTAATAGACGATTTTATTTCTGAGCAGAGTGACTTATGGTCATGAGCAATCAGCGTTTCTTTCTGAAGCGAGCATCCTAAAGCATTTAGACGACTGCTAGTAACATTTGAGGTAGCTTTAAAAATAGATCGTTTTTGCCAGTCATAATATGTTTGGATCAAGTCGACTTTTTTTTCTCCCAAGCGGTATATTTTAAATATCTCAGATTTAGAAATTAAGCTTACCACCCGCTCGACATATATTTTTGATATGAAAAAAGGTATGATTTTTAGGGTTGCTATTAGATCATTCTTTGCCAAAAGCTGATTATGCTCAACGATTGAAAAAGCAATGCTTTCATCAATTAAATTTATTTTTTTTATGAGCTCCCTATTGTATCGCACAATACTAAGTGCTGGTGTTCTAAAGTTTACTCGACCTGTCGACGCTTCTTCTGCATATAGTTGACTTGCATCAATAGCTTTGCTGATAGTTTCAGCGGCAGAATCCTCATGTATATCGCCTTTATGTGGAACGGCACATAAGATCGTTTTCACATTTTCTTTATTTAAAAGCTCAACTATGTCCTCAGATACATGCGTCCCCTTAGAAAGCGTTTTAACTGATAGGTTATAGGTTTGTGCTAAGATTGACCCGCCACTTTTATTTGGATCTAGGAGCTCAATCTTCATTTAGGCTCTACCACGCCAGTCTTTGATCAGTTCAGCCAAGATTGAAACAGCGATTTCTGCTGGGGTTTTAGCGTTTATATCTAGTCCTGCCGGTCCGTGGATTCGGTCAAACTGTTGTTCAGTTATTCCACTATTTAATAGTCTATTTTTCCTGGCTGCATGAGTTCGTTTGCTACCTAGGCAACATATCGAAAATAGAGGGCTTGCTAAGGCTATTTGTAAAGCGGGATCATCGATTTTTGGGTCATGCGTTAAGGTGACCAAGCAGTCTTTGTCGCCTAATTTAACTTTTTTGAGAGCTTCATCTGGCCAGTCATTGCTGACCTCAACATCAGGAAAGCGTTCGCGAGTACCGAAGTGACTTCGAGGGTCGATTAACACGACATCGAAGCCTGCTTCTTTGGCCATTGGGATTAGATGTTGGCTAATGTGTACTGCCCCGACAATTAACACACGAGGTTTAGCAGTTACTTCAATATTAAAAACGTTTTCACTTTCCGTAGTCTTATTATTAATAATTGATATACTCCCCTTCCGGATATCACATTCAAGAGTAATGCTTTCACGGCTATTTTTAACATTGCACACTTTCTGAAAAAGTCCCCGCTCTATTCTATTTCGAGGACAAACAAATACAGATATTTTGCCCCCACAAGACAAACCGACCGACCAAGCATCTTCATCGGCCACGCCAAACTCCATTAACTCAGTTTTATTTTCTTTCATTATTTGCCTAGAACCTACTATGACTGCACCCTCCACACATCCACCGGAAACAGAACCTACCAAGTGACCATCTTCCCGAATCAACATCATGCTTCCTGGTTGCCTTGGGGAAGAACCCCAAGTTTTTAACACAATAGCTAAAGCCATCTCAGTACCCTTAATCTCCCAAATAGAGGCCTGATCAAAAATTTCAAAATCAGTTTCTATGGTAATCACTTAAAACAACTCCTTGCTCTGAGATCCAACTTTATTCTGCCAAGTTAAAGTATTGTTGTGTTTTTTTACTAAACTTTTACTAATTGAGAAAGTTAAGTTTTGCATGCTCTTAATCGAGTGTATTGGTAGAAATGCGTCTACATTAAGTAATATTCTTTTTATTGATATTGATTTTGGTTGGAAGTCTTCAAATCTTAATAGTGGATTTAACCAAACTAGTTTGTAACAACTCTTTTGAAGCCTTTCCATCTGGTCAAACAGGTCAGTATTATGATCGCGGTCAAGTCCGTCAGTTATAAAAAAAATAATCGAATTTGAGCTTGATACTCTTCTGACCCAATTTTTATTAAATGTGAAAATACTATCTCTTATTCTTGTTCCTCCAGCCCAGTCATTAGTTGCCCTTGATATCTCTTTTAAAGCAACGTCAATATCTTTATTTTTAACCTGGAAAGAAATATTAGTTAATTTTGTGCCGAAGAGAAAAGCATGCACTTTCTTATGTTTCTGCATTAAATTATGAACAAAATGTATCATCATCCTTGAGTAGTTTTCCATCGATCCTGAAATGTCTAGAAGTACAATAACGGGTCGACTGACATCTTTCTTCTTAACCAATTTTGGTATCACAGAGCCAAAATTCTTCTTAGCTCTTCTTAAACTTTCTCTTGCAGAAACTTGTTTTCCTAAAGAGCTATTTTCAGAGCGTCTAAATGGTCGTTTGGGTATTTTTATTAATAGCTCCTTAATTGACTGACTGGCTATCTGAAGTTCGTCTTTAGACATCATCTCGAAATCTTTCTCTTTAAAGAGTTGAGTATCTGATGCTGTACCACTGGTATCTATTAGTAGGTTTTCTTCCTCAAGTACCTGTGATTTTGAATTTTCTGGTTTTGAGAGTGTATCCTGAATTCTTTTTGCCAGCTCTTCTTTTTCTTCTTCTGCACTCTGCATGCGTGTTTGAGGCAACAATAAATCTCTTATACGATCCCTGAATTTTGGGTTTTGCCAAAATAAAGAAAAAGCCTGTGAAAAGATTTTTATATCCTCTGGTCTCTTGATTAAGCATGTTTGCAATGCATAAAAAAAAGACTGTTTATTTTTTATGCCCACTAATTTTACGGACTCAATTGCTTCCAAAATGGAGTCGGAGCCGATGGAAATTCCGGAAGCTCTTAATAGTCGAGCAAAAAAGATAATATTTTTGTCTAACTTAGGTATCATCTCTAACTTTATTTGCACAGTATTTGCCTTTTTATCTTTAAGTTTTTAAGTTTTCCAGCATGACTTCATCTAATATCTTTCCAGCTTCTGATCCCTGAATACGTGAGATATCATCTTGATATTTTAATAATACACCCATTGTAGAATCCACTGTTTGGGGATCTAGAGCGACGCAATTTAACTCTACTAGGGCCTGGGCCCAATCAATTGTCTCTGCAATGCCTGGGGCCTTGTAAAGATTCTTTTTTCTTAATGACTGAACAAATGACACCACTTGCTTTTGAAGATCCAAGCCAGCCTCCGGGGCTCTCATGGAGATTATTTCTAACTCAGTTTCTCTGTTTGGAAAGCCAACCCAATGGTAAAAGCATCGCCTTTTCAGAGCATCATGAATTTCTCTAGTTCTGTTTGAAGTAACAATTACAATTGGAGGGTTTTTTGCGACGATCGTTCCTAATTCCGGGATAGTAAGTTGCCAATCCGAGAGTGTCTCCAGAAGGAATGCTTCAAACGCTTCATCTGCTCTATCTAATTCGTCTATTAGTAAGATATTATTATTTTCTCCGCTACCTTGAATAGCTTTGAGGAGCGGTCTTTCAATGAGATATTTTTTGGAGAACAAATCTGATTCTTCTTTATTTCCACTCTGAAGTGCAATGATTTGCTGTCCATAATTCCACTCGTAGGCAGCTTGATTGATATCTAACCCTTCATAACATTGTAAGCGAATGAGTGGTTTTTTAAGGACTTGGGATAATATTTTTGCGATCTCAGTTTTTCCTACTCCCGCTTCACCCTCCAGGAATAGAGGCTTTTTTCTCACAAGAGACAAATAGACCGCAACAGCTAAGTTTTCATTTAAAATGTATTTAGACTTCTTCAGAGACTCAATTAAAGTGTCCGGTGACTCAAAATACTTTTTCATCCGTTTCCTTACTTTTTTTACTAAGCGTCAAATAGGCGCATGACCTTAGGACAAGTTTTACTTTACTTTATGCTTTATACTTATAGACTAATTACAGTAAATTTAAGTAATTTTTTGACTGGGATTCAAAAACAGTATTTGCAATCACTTAATAGGTCGTCAAATGACCTGCGACATGAATGTTCAATAGGAGAAGGTAACATGGGTGAAATAAGCCTTAATATCAATGGAAAAGTACAAACACATGACGTAGGAGATAATACTCTCTTAGTCGATTTTATAAGGGAAAGTGCAGGCTTAACAGGAACGCATGTTGGCTGTGATACCAGTCAATGTGGTGCATGCGTTGTTCACGTAGATGGAGTGTCAGTAAAGTCATGCGCCATGTTAGCCGCTCAGGCTGCTGGGTCGGATGTAATAACAATAGAAGGAATAGGGACAAGCGATTCTCTTCATCCAATGCAGGAAGCCTTTCAAGAAAACCATGGGTTACAATGCGGTTTTTGTACTCCTGGAATGGTAATGAGCGCTATTGAACTTGTGTCAAAAAATAAAAATGCCAGTGAAAAAGAGATCAGGGATGGTCTAGAAGGAAATATTTGTCGATGTACTGGCTATCATAACATCGTAAAGTCGGTAAAAGCCGGCGCAGAAAAAATGGGAGTATAAAAATATGTCAGAAGGAATCGGAGCATCAGTTTTACGAAAAGAGGACAAAAAGTTTTTAACCGGAAAAGGAAGATATACAGACGATATCAATCGATCGGGACAAACTCATGCATATTTTGTTAGGTCGGATGTTGCTCATGCAAACATTAAATCGATAGACACAAAGGCGGCCTCCGCGGCATCCGGGGTGGTCGCTGTATACACTGGAGAAGATGTGGCGGCTGATGGCATAGGTGGGCCAATTTGTGGATGGGTCGTACCTTGCAGAGATGGCTCTCCAACGAAAGAACCTCCACACCCCATTTTAGCTAACGGAAAAGTAAGGTATGTGGGTGACCACGTAGCTGTAGTTATTGCGGAAACGTTAGCTCAGGCTAAATCAGCGGCAGAGCTTGTTGAAGTTGAATTTGAAGAGTTGCCTGCTGTTGTTGACTTGGAAAGTGCATCATCCAGTGCAGAGATCCACAAAGAGGTCCCAGATAATTGCTATTTTGATTGGGAATTAGGAGACGAGGCTTCTACTGACAAAGCGTTAGAATCTGCATCAAGGGTAGTAAAATTGCAGGTAAAAAACAATCGGTTAGTTCCAAATGCTATGGAACCACGAGCCGCCCTAGCAGAATATGATGACGTCTCGGAGTCATACACACTTCACACTACTTCGCAAAACCCGCAGTTGACTAGGTTAGTAATCGCAGCTTTTATGTTTCAGATCCCTGAGTCAAAACTACGAGTTGTAGCACCCGATGTTGGAGGTGGTTTTGGATCTAAGATTTATGTTTATGCTGAGGAAGCAGTATGTACTTGGGCAAGTAAGAAAATAAATAGACCAATAAAATGGACCGCTGATAGAACACAAGCATTTTTGTCAGATGCTCATGGAAGAGACCATATTAATAACGTGCAGCTCGCGTTAGATGATAACAACAAAATAATTGGATTAAGAGTCGACACAATATGTAATTTGGGAAGTTACCTATCTGCATTCGCAGTATCTGTGCCAACTTATTTACATGGCACTCTCCTTTCAGGAGTTTATGATATCCCAGCCATCTACACAAATGTAAAGGGAATGGCTACTACTACCGCGCCCGTTGACGCTTACAGAGGTGCAGGTCGACCTGAAGCGACATATCTTTTGGAAAGAACTATGGATGCTGCTGCAAGAGAGGTAGGAATGGATCCAACTGAATTTAGGCGATTAAACTTTATTCCAAAAGATGCATTCCCCTATCAGACACAGGTTGCTCTGCAGTACGATACTGGTGATTACGAGCCACAACTAGATCAAGCTATGGAAATGATCGACTATAAGAATTTCGAGAATAGAAGGTCTGAGGCAGCAAAAAGAGGAATGTACAGAGGAATAGGTGTATCGACTTATATTGAGGCATGTGGAATTGCCCCGTCAGCTGTTGCAGGAGCTTTAGGCAGTAGAGTTGGTCTTTACGAATCCGCTTCTGTAAGGGTTGATCCAACTGGTACCATAACAGTGTTCACAGGAGCGCATAGTCACGGTCAGGGACATGCAACAACATTCGCTCAAATTGTTTCAGAGAAACTTGGTGTCCCACTTGCTAATGTCGATCTAATACATGGAGATAGTGAGAAAAACTCTTTTGGAATGGGTACGTATGGATCCCGTTCGCTCGCAGTTGGAGGTGCGGCTTTGGTCAAAGCTCTGGATAAAGTTATTGAGAAAAGTAAAAAGATTGCAGCTCATTTGATGGAAGCGTCTGTCGAAGACGTTGAATTCAATGAGGGAAAGTTTGCTATAGCTGGAACTGATAAAGAGAAGGCGTTTGGAGAAATTGCTTTAGCGGCTTACGTTCCTCACAATTACCCACATGAGACATTGGAGCCTGGCTTAGAAGAGAGCGCATTTTATGATCCATTAAACTTTACTTATCCTTCAGGAGCTCATATTGCTGAGGTGGAGGTTGATCCGGCGACTGGGGTCGTAGAGGTAGTAGATTGGGCTGCATGTGATGATTTTGGGAATCTAATTAATCCAATGATTGTTGAAGGACAAGTCCATGGCGGAATTGCTCAGGGTATTGGTCAGGCACTATTAGAAAATGCACACTATGACGAAAATGGTCAGCTCTTGACGGCCTCATATATGGATTATTGCATGCCAAGAGCTGATGATCTGCCCTCCTTCAAGGTTGGTTATACGAATACCCCCTGCACTCATAACGATTTAGGTGTAAAGGGTTGTGGTGAGGCAGGTGCAATAGCTTCACCTCCTGCAATAATAAATGCAGTTATTGATGCTTTGTCACCGCTTGGAATCACAGACATGTCTATGCCGGCAACACCTCTAAAAGTATGGAAAGCAATACAAGATAGCCAGTCAGTAGCGGCAGAATAAAGGAGGACATGATGTATTCTACAAAGTATGTAAAACCAAACAGTACCTCAGAGGCTCTGGAAGCTATTAAATCTTTGAATGAAGGTAAGTTTTTAGCGGGTGGAATGACTTTGATACCAACACTAAAACAAAGGCTCGCAAGCCCAGATGGACTTGTTGATATCTCCGGGTGTAAACTTGACTCCATTTCCGACGAAGGAGAGACACTCAGAATTGGAGCAATGTCAAGGCATGTCAGTGTTGCAGAATCAGCGGTGGTAAAAAAGGTGATACCCGCATTAGCAAAACTTGCTGAAGGCATAGGCGACCGACAGGTCAGAAATCGGGGTACCCTCGGGGGGTCTGTAGCTAATAACGACCCGTCTGCCTGCTACCCATCAGCTGTACTCGCTTTGAAAGCAACTGTACATACCAACAATCGTAGTTTAGCTGCAAACGATTTCTTTACAGGAATGTTTGAAACTGCACTAGAGGAAGATGAAATAATTGAGTCAATTAGTTTCTCAAAGCCAATAAATGCCAATTATATAAAATTTCCAAACCCTGCATCGCGTTACGCTATGGTTGGAGTTTTTGTAGCGCAGTTTGACGACGGAGTAAGAGTGGCTGTTACTGGGGCAGGAGAAGGCGGAGTATTCAGACATGAAGAAATGGAGTCTGCACTTTCAAGCAATTTTAGTGCTGACTCTCTTAAATCCATAAATATTGCTTCCGATGGGTTGATAAGCGATTTGCACGCATCGTCAGAATATCGTGCCAACCTCATTAAGGAAATGACAAAGAGAGCTGTAGCTTAGTTTATTTGAGATGAAATAATTAACGTGGCGTTTGTTAATTCCAGCGGTAGGTAGAGTTTATTGAATGGAAATTAAAAATAGTTATGAACTACCTCTTTCTAAGGAAAGAGTATGGGCTGCGCTTAATGACGAAGAGTTTCTAAAGAGGTCTATACCTTGGTGCGAGAAGCTAGAGAGGCGTAGTGAAACCGAGTTAGCCGCAGAAGTAAAGCTAAAGATAGGCCCAATGTCTACCCGTTTTACGGGCAATATAACTTTGAGCGATATCGACCCCCCAAATGGGTATACTATAACTGGAAGTGGTAAAGGTGGGATTGCTGGGGCCGCGAGCGGATCAGCAAAGGTTAAACTGCTAGAAAATAAGGATGCCTCCTCGACCACTTTGTCGTACGAGGTCAGTGCGCAAGTAAAAGGAAAGATTGCACAGCTTGGATCACGCTTAATCCAAAGTACGGCAAAAAAGTTATCAAAAAATTTCTTTGGCAGTTTCGTCAAACAGCTCGAAGATATGGATAAACCTCAATAAACGACTTTATCTTTTCAAAATTACATATATATCTACTTCCGGAGGTTAAAAAAAGGTATTTTAAAGTGATTGAGAAGCGACAAGGACTTATGGAATCCATACGGGAAAAATTTATGCATGTTGAAACATGTCCCTTTGAGGGGGAACGTATTTTTTTTGAAAATGCCGGTGGTTCCCTAAGGCTAAAATCAGTTGTTGAAACGTCAGCACTGTATGCCTCCTACCCCGATAATCAGGGAAGAGAAAATGAAGCTTCTAAAGCCCTAGTTAGAGCTATTGAAAATGGCAAAGCTAAGATGAGACTTTTCTTTAACGCAGATCGTGGTGATGTTATCGTAGGAGAGAGTGGTACCGAATTGCTTTTCAGACTGATACGAACAGCAGCTCTTGGTTTACCAGCGTGGGGAGCTATGTTAAGCTCCACTCTAGAGCACCCTGCTTCTATGAGTGCAATGAAAAAGTGGGCAAAAAATACTCAAAGAAATCATATAATAATAGAGCATAATGACGAGTTAGGAACGGTAGATGAGAAAGCTTATATAAAAAAATTAACCAGTGATGTTCGAATTGTGTCTGTCGTTCATACATCTCCTGTGACTGGGATGACTGTTAATTTAGAAAAGATTACTAAAGAAGTCAGAAATGTAGCGCCTCAGTGCATAATTATAGTTGATGGCATTCAGCATTCTAGCCATGGCGCAATAGATGTTCAAAAATATGAGATAGATGGCTATGTAGTCTCTCCATACAAGATGTTTTCCCGACATGGTTATGGAGTTGCATGGGCTTCTGACAGACTATGTGCTTTGGGCAAAGAACAACTGGTAGGTGGTCCTTACCAAAACTGGGAACTAGGTACGCGAGACGCGGGCAGTTATGCGACTTTTTCAGATGTTGTAGACTATCTGGACTGGCTTGGCAGTAATTTTACAAACAGCGAAAGTATCAGAGAAAGATTAGAAGCCTCCTCGATAGCGATAAAATCGCACGAACAGGAGTTAGTAAATTTAGTGTTGCTTGGATCTGAAAATCTAGTTGGATTAATAAAAAATGAGCAAATTGAAATTATTGGTGACTTAGCTCCTACTTCAAGAGAGGGGGTAGTGTCGTTCTATTTGAAAAACAATCCTTCAAGTTTAATAGTTGAAAAGCTGAGACAACGAAAAATACGTGTTCACATTAGAAAAGATGATCATTATTGTGGGAATATACTTGGGCCCTTAAACCAAAAAGACTGCATTAGATTTTCAATATGCCACTATAATACAAAGGATGAAGTGATTGAGTTCCTGAAAGCGATAAATGAAATTAGTGCTCACTAGAGAACTCTTTTTATCTTGCTCTCCATTTTTTTCTTGAAAATGAGCTTCGATTTTTCATAAGCCTCCACTCTTGCCTTAAGATAAAAATATGACTTGTCTGATGTCATGCTTGAAAAAGTTTCAGTTCTAATCGACCAATCTCCTCTAGAGCGTTCTTCTTTCCAATGAGTTTCTCCTTTTGCGGATAGAGGATCATGTGGATGTATTGACCATTTTTCCCTTGCCGAGCTGCTTATAACCAACTTATTCTGAAGATCCTTGTAACTACCAAAGTCATCTACAATATCTAAGAACACCTCGTCGGTAGCTTCATCACATAGGACTTGTCTTTTATTATGCGGTCTTCTTATTTCTTTTCCTTGCCACGGTTCAGAAGCCACAGATTCAGGAAAAACCCATTCGTCTGATTTAGCGCTATGTCTTAAAGGCAAAGACAAATAACCCTTTTTTACGACTAGTTTAGCAGGATTATTCACTGGCCAAACTAGGGGCCAGTAAGCATTTGATAGAGAAAGGCGAAGTTTATTTCCCTGAGGTAATTTGTATGCAATATGATCTAACTTTATCTTTACAGTGAATTCTTTCCCTAAAGGAATTTTTTTGGCACTTGTATAGGAATCTCGAAACTTTAGATTTAAAATTCCATATGTTATTCTACTCGACTTACCATCAGGGAATACATCGCATAATCGGACAGCCAGCTGTCCGTTAGCCGAGTTTGCCTCGAGCGTTACCGTTAACTCTGGAGAGCCAACAATGTCCTCTTGAAGATCCAAGGCATTCGTGTCAAAACAAAGCGAATAGGCGTCATCAATACGCTGGTCTCCAGGAAGTTCTGGCCCTAACCAAATAGCACAATACTCTCCGCCTTTAAGCCCACAATGCTGAGGGCTATCAATTACCCCCAACTGGCACTTGTTTTTTTTGTTAGTTAAAGAAAGTACATTATTAGAGCTTAAAAAAAGTTTTTTATTTTTGCTTGCTTTGCTTGGCCAACGATCCTCTTTAATCCAATATCCTTGTCTAAAATCATAACTGCTTTTTGGCGGCGTCCCCTTCATCACATATACCCTGTAGTTAGGATCTGTTTCACATCCATTATCAATTCCTTTGAGCCATCTGTCCCACCATCGAATTGCTTCTTGTAAAAAACCTATCTGAGGTTTTGGTACAGCAAAGTGAGGATATTTATGCACCCATGGTCCAATTATTCCCTTAGCTTTTGTATTTTTGACCAGTTCTGGAATGGCATTTTTATAGGCGTCTCCCCATCCCCCGATAGCGAGGATTGGAGTTTCAAGTTTAGAATAATCCTCACATACAGATCCATGTTTCCAATACTTATCTCTTTTCTGATGTTTTAACCAAATATCTGAGAGATGCGGTTGGTTTTCTAAACGTTCTAGCCAAATCTTTTTCCATTTCTTTCCAACAATTAATGGATCAGGTGGTCGCGAAGAATATGAAAGCATAGTGGCGCCCCACCCCAGGTTTTCGTTTAACAAGCAGCCGCCTTTATAATGAATGTCATCGGTATATCTATCAACCGTTGAACATAAAGTTATTATTGCCTTTAAAGCCTTAGGCCTTCTAAAAGCCACCTGTAGACTATTAAAACCTCCCCAACTAATTCCCATCATACCAATATTTCCATTACTCCACTCTTGTTTACTAGCCCAATCAATTATATGTTCTGCATCACTTAATTCAGTCTCCGTATACTCATCGAAAAGAAGTCCTTCGCTATCTCCATTACCTCTTAGATCAACCCGCAAACACACATAACCTCTTTCACAAAAGTATGGATGGGTTAAGGCATCTCTGACTTGAGTTCCATCTCTTTTTCGATAAGGAATATATTCTAAGATTACAGGAAATCTTTCAGATTTTGCACAAATAGGCTTCCACACTTTAGCCGAAAGCTGAATACCGTCTGGCATTTTTATTGGGAAATGTTCAATCTCCTCAATTTTATAAAGCTTTTTTCGTCTTGATACTTTTCCCAATTAAAAAACTCTTACATTCTGGGTACCAAGAAGTTTTTGAATATTTGAGATATTCACACTATTCAAGGATGTTTTGGTCTTTATTGCCTCGGCTGCAGCTACTCCCGCTCCTTGACCAGTAACTGTGCAGCAAGCCATATTTCTTGTGGCTGCATGAGCAACATTACTTCCCCCTATAGCTCTTCCAACAACCAATAATCCTTTTATATTTTTGGGAAGTAGAGAGCGATACGGAATATGCATATACCTACCTGTGGTAGGCAACACTAGAATGCCAAACCCGTCTATGAACTCAGGGTATATTCCAATACTGTCTTCAAACCTGCACTCATTTTTTACATCTTCATCTGAGAGGTTATATTCAGAATCAATCTTATAGGTATCGCGTATACCGATTGTCATCCCAAAGTTTCTTAATTTTCCTGCTGAACACCCAGGCATATATTCCTTTAGCGCAGCTATGGCCTCTAAAGCTGCCTTTCTCCCCTCTATTTCTCCTTTTGTTAAGCTTTCGGGATCAGTTCCATCTATTCCATTAAGATGAACCAGATTCAAGTATGT
>CABZEW010000005.1 GCA_902524845.1 uncultured Alphaproteobacteria bacterium | reverse complement strand
AGTAATCTTTGATATATATTTTTTGATCTGGCCAAACAAGTGTTAATTAGGGATAAAAAATTTGAAAAAATACTCTTTTTCGTCCATCTTCACCGAAGCGTTTAGAGATAATCTGGGTTGGGAGAAAGCTTGGGCAAAGCGAAAACCGAAAAATGAATACGAGATAATAATTGTGGGAGCGGGCGGTCACGGCCTGGCGACCGCTTATTATTTGGCTAAGAATTATAATGTTACGGACATAGCAGTGATCGAAAAAGGCTGGATTGGCGGTGGAAACACAGGGCGTAATACTACAATAATACGCTCCAACTATTTGCAGGAAAGCTCCATTAGTATTTATGAAAAGTCTAGATTTTTGTATGAGACGCTTTCACAAGATCTTAATTACAATATTATGTTTAGTCCTAGAGGGGTTTTAATGCTTTGTCAGACGGAGCATGAATTGAGAGCAATGAAGAGAACATCCCATGCAAATAGAATTAACGGAGTAGATACGAAAATGGTTACTCCAGATGAGGTAAAAGAAATAGTACCAATCATTAATATTGAAGGGCCAAGGTTTCCTGTGCTAGGAGCACTCTGGCAGCCTAGAGGGGGAACTGCTCGCCATGATGCTGTGGCATGGGGGTATGCGAGAAGGTGCTCTGACTATGGTATTGATATAATAGAGCAGTGTGAGGTTGTCGGAGTTAAAAAGAAAAGGGAAAAGATAGTAGGACTGGAAACTACAAAAGGACAAATAAAAGCAAAAAAAGTTTGTTTTGTTGCAGCAGGTCATTCAAGTGTTTTAGCCGAGTTAGCCGGTTTTAGATTGCCGATTGAGTCAGTAGCTCTCCAAGCGTTAGTATCGGAGCCTATTAAACCAATCATAGATTGTGTTGTTATGGCTAATACGGTGCATGGATATTTGAGTCAGTCTGATAAAGGAGAGCTCGTTATAGGAGGTGGAGCTGATGGCTATAACAATTATAGTCAGGACTCAAAGCATAGCTTCAAACTATGCGACTCTTAAAAAGAAAAAATTTTCACTTTTTTCTTTAGAGCTCCAAACCATCATAGATAAGGAAATAATTTGTGGAATAGTGATTGGCCTACCTCTAAATATGGATGGATCAGAGGGGCCAAAATGTCAGTCCACTCGTGATTTCGCTACAAATTTTTCAAACATTGTGAATCTTCCTATAACATTTTGGGATGAAAGACTAACAACAGTTGCGGCAGAAAGGTCGCTTCTGTTAGCTGATTTATCTCGCAAGAAAAGGAAGCAAGTAGTCGACTCAATTGCAGCTGTTTTGATTTTACAAAATTTGTTGGATCGCTTGAAGAACATACAACAAAACAATACCTGATAAGTTTTTCCTCATCTTATTTGAATATAAAAAAGGCCCGCTTTACTATCAATAATTTGTAATCAAGCTAGAAAGCTTCTTTAATTTTTCTGAATCTACTGTTTGATTGCAGAATAGAAGACGTTTGAAGTTCTTTGAGTTTGCTTGACCCTTAAATGCTCCCTTCAAATGTTTTAAAATACCCTTAATTGCGGTCCCCTCAGCTTGCTCTCTATGACAATACTCAATCATATTCCGGATCGCATCTTTCATATCTCCACTATGTTCTTTTTGGTCGAAAATTTCTTTATCTACTCCCAATAATATCGAAGGGTTTTCATACGCTTCTCGACCAATCATCACTCCAGCAACGGGTGTTGCTAAGCATGATTTAATATTTTCCAAGTTAGTTAATCCTCCATTTAAAATGATATCAAGTTCCGGAAAATTGTTTTGCATTTCATAAACTAACGGATATTGGAGTGGTGGAACTTTTCTATTATCTTTTGGGGATAGACCCTCGAGCAAAGCTTTCCTTGCGTGTATGATAAAAACGTTGCAACCAGAATTTGCTACCTTTGCTATAAAGTCAGGCAGGACTTCAACAGGATTTTGATCATCAACTGCAATTCTTGACTTTACAGTCACAGGAGTTTTTCCTGCTGAGTTTTTCATGGCTTCCACGCAAGATCTAACTAAGTCAATTTTTCTCATCAGAGCTGCTCCAAAATCTCCAGATTTTACCCTAGATGACGGGCAACCAACATTTAAGTTGACCTCATCATATCCAAAATCCACTGCTATCTTTGTAGCTTCAGCTAAAAGCCTAGGCTCATTTCCCCCCAATTGTAAAGCTATAGGGTGTTCAATAGGATTAAACCTTAAAAATCTTTGTCTTTCACCAAAGATAATAGCTCTGTCGACAATCATTTCGCTGTATAACAGGGCACGCCGTGACAATTGTCTATGGAAGAACCGACAATGCCTATCAGTGCAGTCCATCATAGGAGCCACACTCAGCAGTCTATTTATACTACCCAACCATCTTCTCTTCATTACCAACAAAATTTTTGTTGTTTAATGCATCGCGAAAAGCAGAAAACAACTTCACAGAATTCGTATCTCTAGCAGCCTGCCATTCTGGATGCCATTGCACAGCCAGACAAAAGCCTTTTGATCCAACAATTGATATGGCTTCAGGAGTGCCATCAGGAGCATGACCATCTATTGACACTCTCTGTCCTGGTTGGTCTATACCTTGTCCATGTAATGAGTTGACATTAATCTTTTTTTTACAAAATATCTTCTCAAAGACGCAACCTGGAAAAAAAGTTACCTCATGCCTAAGGGCAAATTTTTCTTCTAAAGTGCCATCGGGTGGCATTCTGTGATTCATCCTGCCAGGTAAGTCTCTTATCTCGGGATGCAGCGAGCCTCCAAAGGCGACATTGAACTCTTGAAAGCCTCTGCAGATACCTAAAATAGGTTTTCCAATCTTTTCACATTCCTTTATTAAAGGAATAACAACCTGATCTCTTCCCACATCAAATTCGCCATGCTCTTTGGTTGGCTTTTGTCCATAAAATTTCGGGTGCACATTTGGACGGCCGCCGGTAAAGATAAATCCATCACATATGTTCATAAGTTCCTCAGTAGTAGCATTTTTCGGAACCCCTGGTACTATAAGCGAAATTGCGTTGCATATTTCCATAATTGGCTCAATATTCATCAATCCGGTCGTTTGAGCCGGATAGGTGTCATTAATTAAGTGCGAATTTCCTATAATACCTACAACTGGTTTCAATTTATTCCCCGACGCTACTTGTAAATAGCCAAAAAGCTATCCTTTTTAATAATTCCTGTTATTTATTAAAACATATATTTGGATAAGTCAAAGTCCACACGAAGGAGCTATATTGGCTAAACCTAAATACACATGGCTTAAAGATTACACTCCTCCCAGTTATAGACAAAAGTCTGTTTCTCTAGAGTTCTTCTTAGACTACGAAAGAACGATCCTTAAATCCCGGATTGTCTTTGAACCTAATACTGGCAAAACAGTCGATTTGGTGTTGCTAGGAGAGAATATCAAATTGAATTATCTGAAAATAGGCGAAAGAAAAATTGAATTCGACTGTCTAACCTTCAAGAAACAGGAGCTGATAATTCCCGTAAAATTTCTCGGATCGGGAGAATTCCAGGTTGAGATGGAAAATGTTCTTAGTCCGACAACAAATAAATCTCTAGAAGGTTTATATTTGTCTGAGGGTATTTTTGTAACACAGTGTGAACCTGAAGGATTTAGAAAAATCTGTTATTCTCTGGATCGTCCAGACGTACTTTCTACTTACAGTGTAAGAATACATGGGTCATATGCTCACTTGTTGTCTAACGGAAATCCGATAACCGTTACCAAAAATTACTCTGAATGGTACGATCCATTTCCAAAGCCAAGCTACCTTTTTGCGATGGTAGCAGGTAATCTAATCTTTGATGAAGGGTCTTTTACAACTTCATCAGGAAAAGCGGTAGCATTAAAAATTTTTCATAAAAAAGAGCATATTGGCAAAGCAAAGCATGCCCTTTGTTGTATTAAGAAAGCGATGGCATGGGATCAAATTGCTTATGGCCGTGAGTATGATCTAGATGTTTTTAATATTGTGGCCGTGGATGATTTCAATGCAGGGGCGATGGAAAATAAAGGTCTCAATATTTTCAATTCCAAATACATACTTTACGATGAAAACCTTTCTACAGACGCTGACTATGCGCAAATAGAAGCAATTATTGCACACGAATATTTTCACAATTGGACTGGTAATAGAGTAACGTGTCGCGATTGGTTCCAATTATGTTTGAAAGAGGGACTTACTGTCTTGCGTGAACAAGAATATGTCGAAGACCAGCTAGAAAAAGAAGTCTCTCGAATAAATCAAATAGACTTTCTAATAAAACATCAGTTTAAAGAGGACGCTGGACCACTTTCTCATTCTGCCAGACCAAAAAAGTATCTTGAAATAAATAATTTTTATACTGCTACTGTGTATGAAAAAAGTGCAGAAATTATGAGAATGCTTAAAACAATAATTGGTAAAGAAAAGTTTTCAGAAGGAATGGATCTTTTTTTTAAAAATCAAGACGGACGTCCCTCTACACTCGAAAAATTTCAAGAAGCTTTTGAGTGTGTAGTAGACAAAAATTTAGATAAATTTTTTAATTGGTTCCATGAAGCCGGAACACCAAAATTGATTGTTTCCGAAAGCTATACTGGAAACAATTACAAAGTGACATTTAGACAAGAGAAACCTATGAGGCCGGGTAAATATTCTAATAAAGTTATACCCATAACATACAGCATTTTAAGCAATAGGGGTCGATTTTTACAGCTAAAGAAAACGCTAGTACTTGATAGAAAAACCTCCTCAATCGAACTGAAAAGCCAAAATGAAAAACCGACTATTTCTCTACTGAATTCTTTTTCCGCTCCAGTCATTGTTGAATTCAAACAAGCGATCGACGATATATTCTCTATTTTGGAGTTTGAGACAGATTTTACAAGTGTATGGATAGCTAAAAAGAACCTTGATTTTATAGTTTTGAAGAAAATTGGTTCCAAACAATCTGATGTAGAAAATGTTATTTCAAGAACTTGTAAAATACTAATAAATAAATCAAACAGGCCATCACTACTTGCAAAGCTCCTAGGATTGCCCAATGACAATGAGTACTTCTTTAAACTATTAGAAACAGAGACACCTGATCCTAAGACCATCCAGCTAAACCTTCTTAAATACGGAACTTTATACAAGAAGTACTTTAGGGAATTCTCTATTTCCTATTTTAAGAATTTTATAGACCAGAAACTATATTTAAGAAACAACTCGGATTATCAAGAAAGGGCATTAGCTTGTGCGTTAATATTTTTGAATAAAGATACAAATTTTCTTGATGATTTCCTTAACCTTATTTTCAACGATACAAATAATATGAGCTTAAAACTATCTTGCTTAATTTACTATATCGTCAAAAAGGACGAAAAAGAAAATACCAAAAAATTTTACTCAATGTATGGAAAAGACAAGGCATTATTGAATAAATGGTTTGCTATGCAAATACAATATTCAACTCCTAACTTGGCTCTAGCTCGACTCCAAGAACTTACAAATCATAGGGACTTCAACATGTTCAACCCAAATAACTTTAATAGTCTTATTGGCACATTTGCAAAGAGAAATTTTCATGCTTTCCATCAAAAAAATGGACGTGGCTATAATATAACAGCAGAATGGATAAAGAAAATTGATCCAGAAAATCCACAAATCGCTGCTAGCACCACTAAGGCTTTTGCCCAAATCAAATTCTTGCCCCATATTTACAGAGAAAAAGCTAAAGCTGCTTTAAATACTCTTCCTCATGGCGACAGCCTCTCAAGAGATACATCTGAAATACTTTACAAGATTAAGGCATTTTTATAACAATTTTTTATTGATTATAGAGGTTGGTTTAGCTACTCATTTCGTAGAACATAGAAGAGGAAAAATGTACATAGAAAAATCACAGTTAATCAGAGGAACGAATAGCGATTTCGTCTTTGTGATTGGGTTAGAAGTTCACGCTCAAGTCAAATCAAAATCTAAACTCTTTTCATCCGCTTCAACTCAGTTTGGCGCTGAGCCAAACTCTAATGTAAGCTTTATCGATGCGGGTATGCCTGGCATGCTACCTGTCGTAAACTCATTTTGTATCGAGCAGGCAGTAAAAACCGGATTAGGAATAAACGCGGAAATTAATCTCATTTCAAGATTCGACAGAAAAAACTACTTCTATCCTGACCTGCCACAAGGTTACCAAATTAGCCAATTATACGAACCAATTGTTGGCAAAGGTAAAATATCCATCCAATCTGAAGAAAAATTGCCAAAGGAGGTAGGTGTAGAGCGCATTCATCTTGAACAAGATGCAGGGAAGTCCATACACGATATGGATCCAACCACCAGTTTTGTAGACCTGAATAGAACGGGTATAGCGCTAATGGAAATCGTTTCTAAACCGGAAATTAATAGCCCATTCGAAGCTGTGGAATATATAAAAAAATTGAGATTGATAATGAGGTATCTGGAAACATGTGACGGCAATATGCAAGAGGGCTCCTTGAGAGCAGACGTAAATGTCTCAGTTTGTGAGGTGAATACTTTTCATAGTTTTTTAGAAACCGGTGATTTTGACTTACTTGGGACAAGGTGCGAAATAAAAAATATGAACTCATTGAAATTTATACAACAAGCGATAAATTTTGAAGCTCGAAGACAAATAAAGCTAGTAGAGGCTGGAGAGAAAGTTGAACAAGAAACACGTTTGTATGACCCAAATAAGAATGAAACTCGTCCCTTAAGGAGTAAAGAGGATGCACATGATTACCGATATTTTCCTTGTCCAGACTTATTGAAAATTGAATTAGAGAGAGAGTGGGTCGATAAAATTAGGGATAATCTCCCTGAATTACCTGACAAAAAGCAATCACGATTTATTGATGGTTTTAAAATTACACCCTATGACGCGGAGGTAATAGTTGCTGAGCAATTAACAGCAGAGTTTTTTGAGGCAATAGCGACAAATACGGACGGGAAAATAGCAGCAAACTTACTTATCAATGAGTTATTTGGTCGACTAAATAAGGATAATTTATCTTTTAACGAAAACCCAATCACAGTAAAGCAAATGAAGGAATTGATAAATCTCTTAAGGTCAGATGAAATATCCAGTAAAGGAGCTAAAGAGATTTTTGACCACATTTGGAAATATGGAGGCAACCCAATTGAGTTAGTGGATAAGTTGGGCCTTCGACAGGTGCAAGACACAAGTCTTATCGAACAAATAGTCGGTGACGTTATAAGAGAAAACCCCGTGCAGGTAAATAAAGTCAAAAGCAACCCAAAATTGATCGGGTGGTTTGTAGGTCAAGTAATGAAGAAGTCTCAGGGGAAAGCAGACCCAAAAATCATCAATCAGATTGTGAATGAAAAACTAAAGTGATCATAAGATCTTATCATTAAGTATATCAATCTTGAATTCAACGGCTTCCATTTGAACCTCACCTTAAAATATTAATTTTTTGAAAAAAAAAAGCGTATTAGTGCTTATTTGTAATAAGTTGCCACCAAAATTAGCTACTCGTGTCATTCGAATTTTATTGATAGTGCATGAATGTTTTGCATTGTGCCAGGACCTAAAGCCTTATGTATAGCTCTCTCTCTGGATACTCTAGACATTTTTTCAAAAATTTTTGCTCTAATCAATACCCTAAAGTGTGTCTGCGTTCCTTCCTTAAATCCAGCATGGCCGCGATGCAACTCGCTTTCGTCAAAAACTTCCAACAAGTCAGGTTGAAAGCATTCTCGCAGCGTTTTCTCTATTTTATCGACATAATTCATATATTTTATCCAAAAGGCTTAATTTTTTCTTGGCTATATTTATAATGGCACTATTGTATATAATTCCATATTTGTAACAGAAAATCGAGATGCAAAACAAATCTTTCCTTGATTATGATATATCAGTATCTGCTGATAAAAAAAGGCGGTCAAAAAGGAGCTCTGCCTCCGGGGGGTTTGAATCTTCTTTAAGAACTTGTGAAGTCGAAGGTTGCTCCGAAGAAGCAAAGTATAGAGCGCCAAAATCTCCAAAAGATTTAGATAATTTCCACTGGTTCTGCCTTAAGCACGTTAAAGAGTATAATACTCGGTGGAATTACTTTAAGAATCACTCAGAAGAGGAGTTTGAAACTGAGCTCAATCTGTCAAAGACCTGGGGGCGAAAGACCAAGCCGTTTGGATCCAAATCGTCTGTAAATAGAACGCACTCCGATGGCAATTCTAAGCTCAGATTTGGAATAGAAGATCCGTATGGTTTTATCGATGATTTAGCAAAAAAAGACACCAATTCGATAAGTGCGAAGAAAAGGCTTAATCACTCGGAGCAAAAGGCACTATCAATACTTGGCGCAACAGAGGAAATGACTAAAAGCGAGATTAGGAAATTATATAAAGTCCTAATTAAAGATTTGCATCCTGATACAAATGATGGGAAAAGAGATGATGAAGAGAGGATGACAGAGGTTGTTTGGGCATGGGATCAAATAAGAAATAGCAACCGCTTTGAAGACTGATTAAGCACTTAAACTGAAAAAGCTATGAGATGAGGATCTGTAATGAAAGAAGAAAATATTCCAATCGAAAAAGTTGATGTTGCTAAAGTATTTGGAATAGATACCAAAATGGAAGTTTATGGTTTTAAATCTCCTACAGACAGAGTACCGGAAGTAGAAGAATCTTATGTATTTGATAATGATACTACTTTGTCGATATTGGCGGGTTTTTCAAAAAACAGAAGGGTCATGGTACAGGGATATCATGGGACGGGAAAATCGACACATATCGAACAAGTGGCCGCTAGATTAAATTGGCCTTGTGTTCGGGTTAATCTCGACAGTCACATCAGTCGTATTGATCTTATAGGTAAAGATGCGATAAAGCTAAGGGAGGGCAAGCAGATAACCGAATTTCAAGAGGGCATTCTTCCATGGGCTTTGAGAAACCCTTCTGCTTTAGTTTTTGACGAATATGATGCTGGGAGACCAGACGTCATGTTTGTTATACAAAGAGTATTAGAAACCGAGGGCAAATTAACTCTCTTGGATCAAAATGAAGTAATTAAACCGCATCCTAACTTCCGGTTATTTGCAACAGCAAACACTGTTGGCCTAGGCGATACAACAGGTCTCTACCATGGAACTCAACAGATAAATCAAGGGCAGATGGATCGCTGGTCTTTAGTAGTTACACTTAATTACCTTAAGAATGAGGCAGAAGAAGAGATCATTGTTGCTAATTGTCCCGAATATGGAACTGATGATGGACGAAAAGATATTAAAAAGATGGTACTAGTTGCAGAGCTGACACGTAAAGCATTCATAGGTGGAGATATATCCACGGTTATGTCTCCAAGAACAGTTATAGCTTGGGCTCAAAACACTCTGATTTTTAACGATATAGCTTTTGCGTTTAGAATGAGTTTTTTAAATAAATGTGATGAGCTAGAACGATCAACTGTGTCTGAATTTTTCCAGCGTTGTTTCGATATAGAATTACCAGAGAGCATATTGTTAAAGGCTGCCTCCGAATAAGATGAACAAAGAGAATAAATCTGGGGCCACTGGTGGAATAAAGAAATCGATATCAGAGACAACGAGGGCTTTATCTGGAAATGAAACCATTAAGATAAAATTCTCTGCAGACCCGAGCGGTGATTATGGTGATGTAATAAAACTTCCTCAGATAAGTAAAGACCCAACTGAGTCAGAATTATTGAAAGTTAGAGGGATAGCAGACTCTCTTGCTTTGCAATCAAGATTTAAAGATGAGGAAACGTTTTTAAAATATGATCCATCTGGAGAACAAGCAAAAGAAATTTATCAAGAACTGGAAATAGCAAGGTGTGAGCTACTGGGAGAGAAATACTACCCTGGTTCAAAGAGAAACATTTGGCAAAAAACAAAAGTAGAAGCTTCGGCCTTCTATAGTGAGACCTCAGTAAGCACAGAAGAAAACAGCATTGCACAACTTGCAAGATATTTTATAAAACGTCAATTATCTGAAATGAATTTGCCCGCTGAAGCATCTCAACTTTTGGATAATAAAGATGTATTTTTAAAATTAACAGATCGCCCAGAGTTCAATAATACTGAGGATATTTTAGATCAAGAGAAGTTTGCTGTTCTTAGTAGAAAATTAATTGAAAGACTTGGATATGGGGAACAACTTGGTGAATTGGATGATATAGAAAATGAAATAGACGATGATAGTCCAGAAGAGTTGGGAGAGGACGAAGAAGGACAGGGAGGAGAGAATGAAGAAAACGATAATTCAGAAAATAGTGAAGCGGATGATGGGGAATCACAAGAAAGTATAAGTGCTGACGCTGATATAGAGGATAGTCAGATAGAGGATGCTATTGAAGGTGAAGACCAAAGTGAAAACCAAAATATCCAAAATATCCAAGGTAGCCAAAGCAAAGAAACATATTATCAGGTATATGACGTCACCAACGATCAAGAAATCAATGCGAATAAACTTGCAGACATCACTGAATTGGAAAAATTGAGAGAGTACTTAGATCAGCAATTAGCTAGTCTTAAGGGTGCTGTGTCTCGTTTGGCTAACAAGCTTCAGAGAAGGCTTCAGGCTAAACAAAACAGAACTTGGAAGTTTGATCTCGAAGAGGGATTACTAGACGCCGCTAAACTCTCACGAATAGTATTGAACCCAACTACGCCTTTAAGCTTTAAACAAGAGAGCAGCACCAACTTTAAGGATACTATAGTTTCCTTATTGATTGATAATTCAGGTTCAATGCGGGGCAGACCAATTTCTATTGCTGCAATATCCACAGAAATATTAGCTAAAACCCTGGAGAGGTGTAATGTCAAGTGCGAAATTCTAGGGTTCACAACCAAAGCATGGAAGGGAGGGCATTCAAGAGAAAAATGGTTAGCGCAGGGGCGTCCAAAGAGTCCAGGTAGGCTTAATGACCTTAGACATATCATTTATAAGAATGCTGATGAGCCTTGGAGGAGAGCTAAATTAAATCTCGGCCTGATGATGAAGGAGGGTTTATTAAAAGAGAACATCGATGGAGAGGCATTAGAATGGGCGCATAACAGAATTATAAAGAGAGAAGAAAATCGAAAGATATTGCTAGTTATATCTGATGGAGCACCTGTCGACGACTCCACACTGTCTGTTAATCCTGCAAACTATTTGGAGAAACACCTTAGATACGTTATTAACAAAATAGAAATGACCAATCGAGTGCAGCTGCTTGCAATTGGCATCGGCCACGATGTTACAAGGTACTACAAAAGAGCTGTTACAATTACTGATGCAGAGCAACTTGCTGGTGCCATGACAGAACAATTAGCTGACCTGTTTGAAGAACAAAAAAAAACATTAGGAAAATCTTGAGTGTTAACTCATGAAAAGCATAAAGATATTCAACAGAAGTTATTAATGAAAGAGAAACTTATTCTTCTCAGAAAAAAAATGAGAGAATTCAAAATAGACGCATTTTTGGTTCCTCATAACGATATGTATTTCAACGAAATCACCGCACCTTATTATAATAGATTAGAATGGATCACAGGATTTACTGGGTCTGCAGGATTTGCAATAATATTCGAAAGGTCAGCTGTGATATTCACAGATGGAAGATATAGTATTCAGATACAAAAAGAAGTTAATCATGCTTATTTTAAAATCGAAGATATTATCAAAAATTCTCCATTTTCTTGGTTAAAAGAAAATATAAGAAAAAATATAACACTAGGTTTCGACCCCTGGTTGCACTCCATAAAGGAAGTAGAAACTCAAGGACTGGCTTTAAAAAAATTTATTGAATTTAAAGAAGTTGATAACTTGATTGACCAAGTGTGGTCAGAGAAGCCATTAGAAAATCTCGCGAAGCCTTTTTTGAGGCCATCAAAACTTTCTGGGAATAGTGCAGAAAAGAAGATAAAGCAAGTACGGGAGAAACTCAAGCTAAATCAAGGAGAGGGTTTAATATTAACATGCCCTGACTCAATTTGTTGGCTTACAAATATACGAGGCCATGATGTTCCGAACTCTCCCTTAATGAATGGATATGCCATAGTTCATCATGACAATGTATGCATTTATTCTACGAAAGAGACCTATATTGATAATCCCATAGACCTTAGAGACAATGTAGCCTTAAAATATTTTAATGATTTTTTTTCTGATATTAGAAAATTAACGAAAGTTTTATTCGACCCAACAACTACTCCTTTTATTCTTAAAAATATATTCTCCCTCCCGGGGATAAAGTCGGAGCAAGTTATTAACCCAATTTCATTATTAAATGCTATAAAAAACCCCACTGAATTAAAGGGAGCCATAAGAAGCCACGAAAAAGATGGAATCGCCTTATTAAGATTTGTTAAGTGGTTCAAAAGTACAAGAATTACTCAACTTGATGAAGTTTCCCTCGTAACAAAGCTTGAGAAAATTAGGAAACTCGAACCTACATTTTATTATAACTCTTTTGATACTATTAGCGCAACCGGGTCTAACGGAGCTATTACTCACTACAGAGTGTCACTTAAAAGTAACAAGAAAATAGCTAGTTCAGACCTAACTTTGGTTGACAGTGGTGGGCAATATCTTGAAGGGACAACGGATTTAACCAGAACTTTAATCAAGGGAAGGGCTTTAACCGAACATAAGTTTTTTTATACAAAAGTGTTACAGGGTCTTATATTCTTAAGTAAACTCAGCTGGCCTGAGGGATTAACAGGACGGGAATTGGATCCTTTAGCTAGATATTTTTTGTGGGAATATAATTTAGATTATCAGCATGGAACCGGTCATGGGGTGGGAGTTTTTTCAAATGTCCATCAAGGGCCTCAGGGCATTACAAGGCTGAATGAAATCCCATTAAAGCCAGGTATGATTTTGAGTATAGAACCTGGAATTTATTTAGAAGGGAAATTAGGAATAAGACTAGAAAACCTCGTATATGTTAAGAAAAATAAAAGGAAACCATGGCAACAAAGAGAATTTCTAAAATTTGAGACTTTAACACTAGTGCCATTTGAAAAAAATCTTATTGAAAAAAAATTACTTAGTAAAGATGAGTTGCGATGGTTAAATTTCTATCACCAAAATGTCTATAAAAAATTAGGCCCTCACTTAGCTTCCAAAGAGAAAATATGGCTAAGCAATGCATGTAAAAAAATATAATTTATTTTTTTAAAGTAATTTTGTTTCCTATTTCCATCGGAATTTTGTCCAATGAAAGCGATAGCTTAAAAAGCTTGAAAAGTTCTAATACTCTTTCCGGATATGGTTTAACTTTTCTTGCGCTCAAGTCCATATTCATCAAAACTGTTTCAAAAACAGCCGATAGCTCTAAGGATTTATTCTTTCTCATCTCGCCAAACACATGGACACGTTTAAGATCGAAGTCAAAAATACTAATATCTACAAAAAAATTTTCGCCCTCTAATAGCTCGCTGAAATAGTTATAACTAGCCTTCAGCGCAAAGGGTCCCTCGTTATTTTTTTCAACAAATGAGGGTCCAATATTAAGAACATCTTCAAAAAAAAAATCTAAAGCCTTATCGAAAGCTAGGGTATAGTACGCCACATTCATATGTCCGTTATAGTCTATCCATTCACTAAGTACCGTTTGATTTTTGGTCCTATATGGAGAACTCAAAGTCTCTTTAGTCATTTAATTAGTCGTTATTTATATTTTAATTTATCTTTTTAACTGTTAGAATTAGTTGTATTTAAGAGTTCAAACATGTCAATTAAAAATGCTATAAGTCAATTAAAAACTTTAATGGAAGATCGCCTTAGTGTTTCAGTGGCTGGGAGGAAACAATACGGGCAAAATGAAACATATTACGAAGAGATGCTTCCTGACGCTGTTGCCTACCCTAAGGATGAAAAAGAAGTGTCTGAAATCCTGCAGATATGTAACAACAATAAATGTCCCGTAATAGCATGGGGAACAGGAACTAGTCTTGAAGGAAATTCAATCCCTGTAAATGGTGGTTTGACTTTATCCTTTGAAAATATGAACAGTATATTGAACATCAGTTCGGATGATATGGACGTTACGGTACAACCCGGCATAACCAGGGAAGAGCTTAATCTGCACTTAAAAGATTTTGGTTTATTTTTTCCTGTAGACCCAGGAGCAAACGCTTCTATAGGGGGCATGGCAGCTACACGTGCTTCAGGCACAACTGCGGTAAGATATGGGACAATGAAAGAAAATGTGATTGGTCTTAAGGTTGTAATGTCAGATGGACGGATAATCAAAACAGGCTCCAGAGCGAGAAAGTCTTCAGCTGGATACGATCTTACAAAATTGATAGTTGGATCTGAAGGCACATTAGGAATAATAACAGAGATAACATTGCGTCTGCAGGGCATACCAGAGGAGATAGCATCTGCCATTTGCTCATTTCCAGATACCGCCAGTGCGGTTAGAACAATAATTGAAACAATTCAACTTGGTATACCAATTGCCAGATCAGAACTAATGGACTCAACTTCTATTGAAGCTGTAAACGATTACTCAAAGCTTGATTTGCCAATAAAAGAACATTTATTTTTTGAGTTTCACGGAAGTGCTAGCTCAGTTAAAGAACAATCTGAAACAGTACAGGAAATAGCAGCTGGCAATGGCGGCAGTGATTTTCATTGGAGCACCGCAACAGAGGATAGAAATAAACTTTGGAAGGCTAGACATAACTATTATTACGCTATTAAAGCCAAAAACCCAAACCACACTTTTTTAGTGACTGATATTTGTGTTCCAATATCTAACCTAGCGGAAATGATAGATCAAACAGCTATGGAAATGAAGTCAGAGGGAATGGCTCCTAGTATCATGGGACATGTGGGTGATGGAAACTTCCATTCTGGAATTATGGTTAGGCCAAATGATAACGACGATATAAAGTTAGCAAAGAACTTGACCAGGCGAATAGTAAAACGTGCTTTAGAATTGGAAGGTACATGCACTGGAGAGCATGGGGTGGGAATAGGTAAAATTGAATTCATGGAAAAAGAGCACGGAGAGGCATATCAAGTAATGTCCTCGATTAAAAGAACACTTGATCCAAATGGCATATTAAACCCCGGTAAGGTAGTTAAAATTAACTAGCCTCCATTCTGCTAGATCTTCTAAGAGTTTCAGCAGCTGCTAGAGCTTCAGAGGTTATTAGTTCCCCTGAAAGCATCCTCGCAATTTCCCTAACAATTCTTTCTTGATTGAGGGTATCTACTTTTGTCTTTGTGGAATTTCCTAAATTAATTTTCTCAACCTTTAGATGATTATCGGAGTAAGCAGCAACTTGGGGCGAATGAGTAACCACTAACACCTGTTCATGTTTAGAAAGCTGAAGTAATCTTTTACCAATCGCTGATGCCGTTGCTCCACCTACGCCCCTGTCGATTTCGTCAAAGATTTGTGTTTTTTTATTATTCTTGCTTAAAAAGCATAGCTTTACCGCTAGAAGAAATCTTGACAGCTCTCCACCCGAGGCTATTTTGTTAAGTGGCTTAAAGCCTGCACCTGGATTGATTTCTGTGGTAAAGCAAATATGATCGCAGCCAAACTTGGCATTGTCTATCATTGATATATCTGTTTTAAACTTTGCTAACTCCAATTTTAGTGGTTTTAGCTCCTTCTCGACTTTTTGATCTAATTTAGAAGAAAATTTGTGTCTTTCATTCGATAAAACCGCTACCTCCTGCTTAT
This sequence comes from uncultured Alphaproteobacteria bacterium, assembly GCA_902524845.1. Taxonomy (GTDB): domain Bacteria; phylum Pseudomonadota; class Alphaproteobacteria; order Rhodobacterales; family Rhodobacteraceae; genus CACIJG01. Next base: position 64,457 of record CABZEW010000005.1, on the reverse strand, counting down.
ATTGATTTTCTAAGACACAAATTTCTTTCTCAATTTCCTTTATTTTTTCGTCAACACCTTTAATACTGTCCAATTCTCCTTCAAGAAGAGCCTGTAAATTCGATATTTGATCCTGTTGAACATTATGTGTCCTACATATCCTCTTGATTGAATGATAACAATCTTCTATTTCGATAAGTTGCTGCTCACTATTATCACTTTTTTCTTTAAGTCGTTCCAAAAGCTCACATGCTTGTGAAAAATATTCCAAAGCAGAGTAAAAAATATCAGTTGGCAGACTATCGTCAATATCCCCTCTTTGTTTCAATTTTTCTAAAGACTTTATTGCATTCAAGATACTTTCTTCCACTAAATCTCTATTTAGGTTTTTAAAAGTATCCGCTATACCCAAATTTCGTCGAATAGCTTTTTTAAGGTCGTCTCTACGTGCATCGATACTGTCAAGTTCAACCTGATCAAGTTCCAGCTCAGCAATCTCCTTTATTGATTTTTCTAAAAAGTCTATGTTTTCTACTGAGTCTTTTTTTTTATATTCGGTATCAAGTAGTTTTTTTAGCTTAGCAATTTCAGTCCAAGACTTTTCAACCTTCTTTACATGCCATTGCAAGTTGCCAAAGACATCAAGTAGGCCCCTATGTGTTTTTGTATTCATCAATCCTTGTTCTTCGGACTGACCGTTTAAATCTACAATAAGGCCACCTAAATCCCTCACCGTATCTAATGAACACGGTAGATCATTGAGAAAAGCCCTTCGTTTCTTATTTGGACCTATGTTCTGTCTCAATATAAGATTATCGTCTCTTGGAAACCCTTTTTCAGACAGAAACTGCTCTATTACATCACTTCCTTGTATTTGAAATTCCCCAATGATTAGAGCAGAGTCGGTCTTGCTACCGAGCTCAATCCTAGTGTTTTTCTTTCCAAAAAGGTAGCCTAAACAATCTAAAAGAATGGATTTACCTGCCCCAGTTTCACCAGTTAATACATTGAGCCCTGAGGTAAATTCTAGTTCCAGGTTTTCAAGCAATAGTATATTTTGTACAAACAGTTTTTTTAACAAGCTAGCTTAGCCCTGACTTATCAATTAAAATGGATGCTTCTCTGGTCCAACGACTATTTGGAAACTTCTTTTTCATATATGCTTTTTCAGACATTGCCTCCCCAAATAATCCAACTAAAATGAAGGTTTCAATCAATCTGTAGGAGACCTCAGGCAAAAAATTAGAGACTTTTGTATTATTCTTGATTTTTTCAAATCTTTTCATAGCAGCCGTTGGGTTATTTCTTTCTAAATAGTACTTGCCAACATTAAGTTGTTGGCCTATTAGAAATTCCTTCGCACTAATTATATTTCGTTCAGCTTCTTTTTTGGACTTACTTTTGGGATATAACTGTTGGAACGCTGAAAAGCTAGATATACATTCTCGAGCGGCCGCTTGATCCCTCTCCACTATATCTATCTGATCACAAAAACTTTTTGACCTAAGGTAGAGCACTCGTTGAGCCTTGTCACTTTCGGGGTAAATACTTAAAAACTTACTTCCAGCTATACGCGAGTCATCGAATTTTCCTGCTTTATAATATGCATCTACTGCTTTACTCAATCCAAGTTCATCTTCAACAGAATATGGAAAATATGTATTGACCTCAGAGTAATAATCTCCTGCCCGCTCATAATAGCCCTTAGCATACGCTTTGTCTCCCAGTTGTATAATTTCTTTGGGCGTATTATTTTCGTTAATCTCGCTTGGCAATCTGTTAGCGCAGCTTACGAGTAAAATGAGTATTGTGCACTTTGCTAAAAATTTAAATAAACAAAACAATACAAGCATTTCTCTTTCTAGCTTCTTTGTTATGCGAAAGTCAAGATTAGAGGACTAAAAAACCAAGATAGTATTCAGTCGTTAAAGTAAATTCTTGATATCAGCATTTGAAATATCGAAGCCCGGGAGTTTATCTCTATCTTCATCTGAGAATTCCTTGCTGACAAAAATATCTCCTCTTTTGAAGCTCTCCCGTAGCAGCATGTTTGTAAGCCCGTGACCGCCAGAACAAGAAACAAATTTGCCTAGTATTGGCTTTCCTACAAGGCTCAAATCTCCAAGAGCATCAAGTATCTTATGTCGAACACATTCGTCAGAATATCTTAATCCATTATGTGCTATCATCTCGTCTTCTCCTACGACGATTGCATTTTCAATACATCCTCCTATTGCAAAACCCTCATCTTTAAGTCGAACAACGTCACTTTTACGACAGAAAGTTCTACTATCGCATATTTCTCTGACGAATGCTCCATTAACAATAGGCATATCTAGACTTTGATTACCCAGCGCAGTTCCAGGCCAGTCCATCTCAAAATCTATTGAAAATGTCTTTGCTGGCCTTAACTCTGCCCAAGCGTCTGAATTCCCTACCCTTATACTGTTTACTACTTGATATAAATTTATCTTTTTATCTAGTTCAGCAACCCCTGATTCAAGTATTGCTTTTACAAAAATTCTTGAGGATCCATCAAGTATGGGGATCTCTTCCTCACCCAACTCAATCAAAGCATTATGAATCCCTAGTCCCGCAAAAGCAGCTAAAATATGCTCTGCAGTTACTATTGAAATTCCAAAACTATTAGTGAGTTGCGTCCGCAGATAGGTCTTTGACACATTTTCAAAGCTAGCTTTGATACACGCATGACTAGCATCCACATCAGTTCTCTTGAAAACAATACCATGATCTGCAGGAGCTGGGTGAACAACAATCTCTACATCTCTACCTAAGTGGAGGCCTCTGCCTTTAAGCGTAAATGAATTTTTTATAGACTTCTGAAACATTGTAACCTTTAAGATAAAAGTTACCTACTCGACCGCAAATCTCAATACACACTTATGTGTCAAAATAAATCAACTGTTACTTAGTTAGCTTGTCGGCGTAAAAAAGCGGGGATCTCTAGCTTACTTTCATCTTCTCTATCTGTCTCTAAATTTTCTTTCTCTTCCTCTATTCGTCTTGGAATAGGCACATTGTTTTCTTCTGCTTTTTTATCTGCAAAACCTGTCATACGCCTTATAAGGCTATTTAATCCTCCTCCTGAAGCAGACGCTCCGCTATTTTGCTTTCTGGGAGGTAGATTTATATCTGGGCCAATTTGATAAGATTGTGACTCCAACTGTTTTTCACTTTCTCTATTGTCGCTAGCCTGCAAGTCTTCTTCTAAAGGTAGGGTGTCTAAATTTTGATCACTTTTTAGTATTTCTAACTCGTTTTTTTCTACGGCTAAGGTTTCTTGATCAACAATGATTTCTTCACGATTCTTCTGATTTCCTGGCGTAATAGTTCGAGAGAAATAGCCTTGTAAATCAGCTTTATCTGGCTCAATTTTCTCTGATACCTCTGAATGATTGGAGCCTTGGGGTCTTGGATTTGAAAATTCTGATACATCTATTCCAGTAGCTACAACAGAAACTCTAATTGAACCGGTAAGATCAGAATCAAAGGTCGATCCCACTATTATGTTCGCTTCCGGATCAACTTCATCTCTTATCCTATTTGCCGCTTCATCTACTTCAAAGAGTGTCATGTCATTACTACCAGTCACGTTTATAAGCACCCCTGTAGCACCCTTAAGTGAAATCTCATCCAGCAGAGGATTTGCTATCGCCTTTTCTGCAGCTTGTAATGCCCTATCTTCTCCACTAGCTTCACCGGTACCCATCATTGCTTTTCCCATTTCATCCATCACGGACCTTACGTCAGCAAAGTCCAAATTGATAAGCCCTGGTTTAACCATGAGATCCGTTACCCCCTTTACACCCTGGTATAGAACATCATCGGCCATAGAAAAAGCCTCGGTAAATGTTGTTTTTTCAGTTGCCAGTCTGAATAAATTTTGATTTGGGATTATTATTAGGGTATCCACAACTTTTTGAAGCGCTAATATACCTTCGTCAGCTTGTTTCATCCTAGTATTGCCTTCAAATTGAAAAGGCTTCGTAACAACCCCCACAGTAAGTATTCCCTTTTGCCTAGCAAGTTCAGCAACGATAGGAGCAGCTCCTGTACCCGTACCTCCTCCCATTCCTGCAGTTATAAAGCAGAGATTTGCTCCATCCAAAATATCGGCAATCTGTTCTGTACTTTCAACAGCAGCGTCGTTTCCGATCTCAGGTTTTGCTCCTGCTCCCAGCCCCTGCGTTCTTTCTAACCCTAACTGTAGCTTGGTTTGTGCATTAGACTGCTGTAGAGCCTGTGCGTCTGTGTTAGCCGCAACAAACTCTGCCCCTTCTAAATTTTTTAGCATCATATTATTTACAGCGTTTCCGCCAGCGCCTCCAATACCGAAAACTAGTATTCTTGGTTTCAATTCCTTATGTTCAGGAATCCTGATATTTATTGCCATTATTGCCTGCCATTTATTTTTATTTTTATTTACTGCTGATTCGTATCATAACCGAATCACTCTACCTCGTCACTCTTTTTATAAGTGAGATCAATTTATCTTGACAAAAGTTTTTACCAATTTGCTTTGACCCATCGCCATGTCCTTCTTATAAATTCATCTCCCTCATGTTCAAAAGGCGCCCTAAAATCCCAGACTTCATCTTGGGGTTGAGCAAGATTTAAGGCCAATCCGATAACAGCTGCCGCCTCAGGTCCATGAGCAGATGCAGGCAGGCCTTGAATTCTCATTGGCATAGCAACACGTGTTGATTTTCCAAGAAATGTAGACGTGAAATCCAATATATTTGCTAACTTACTACCACCACCAGTTAAAACTATTTTTTGCCCTGGAAGAAACTCAAAGTTTGATTGATCCAAAATAGATCTTAGTGAGTCAAAAATCTCTTCAACTCGTGGTCTAATTACTCCTAATAATTCCGACTTTGTTATAGTTCTTCTATCAGTATAAAGATCTGTATTACTCTCGGGTAGTTCTATAGTTTCTCTATCATCTGTGTTCGTGGGCAATAAGCCTCCATGTAAAACTTTTAATCTTTCCGCTGCTAAAAAAGAAATTTGGAATGCCTGCATGATATCACTAGTTATGTGCTGTCCACCAATGCGTATAGATCCAGAAAATATTAAGTTTTTACGAAAAAAAATTGATACACTTGAACTGGCAGCACCTAAATCTATACAAACAACACCTAATTGCATTTCATCTTCGAGAAGACTCGATAACCCCGACAAGTAAGGAGCAATAGCTATTCCTGCCAAAGACAGATCGCATTTATTCAAACAACTAACGATATTCTTAATGATATCTGATTGAATAGAAACAGTGTTGACATCGACCGAAAGTTTTGACCCACTAATTCCTGTTGGATCCCTATACCCGTGTTTATCGTCAATACTAAAATTAACGGGCAAAGCGTGAATTATTTCTCTTTTTAAATCATCATAAACAAGATTAAGGTTTGACAAGGCATGCCCTATGTCTGTTTCAGAAACTTCTCTTTGACTAAATCTAATAGAGGAAGAAATAAGTGTCGATTTTTGACTGCCACTGGAAAAAGTGAGAAAGACATTCTCAATTAAACAACCCGCCATCTTTTGTGCACGTTGAATTACAGTCCTTATCGCGCTTTCCGCTTCTCGCATCTCATATATTTCTCCATACCTAACTCCCCGAGACTTTGTAGTCGAAGCACCTACAACTCTGAAGGCTACTCCTTGTTGTGATTTACTATCTGAGAATGAATTGGTTTTATTTGTATCCGTAAGTGAAAGAACAAGGCACATTACCTTGGAACTCCCTAGGTCTATCAGGGCAACCGTTCCTTTCTTTATAGCAGTCAGCCTTTTTTGTCTTAATTGTCTCTGACTCTGCAACAGTTTCCTCAACCTGCAAACCTCTCAGCTTTCTCACGAACAGGTTTAATAGATGGGGATTTCCTAAACTTAATTATTGGTTTATCTAAATTTCTCAAATCAACAGAAACTATGGGTTTTAAATGGTGATTTGTCTCATTTAAAAAGATCCGCATTAACTCTACTCCTTTACTCAAATTGTTCTCCGGCAATTTAAAAACTAAATTGTTTTTCATATGTATATTCCATCGTCTCTCGCCAACCCATTCATAGTATAAAACTTCTGGATAAAATGATCCTATTTCATTTGCTAACGATAAAAGGCCTATTATATTTTTTGATCCAGATTTTCCTACTATAAGCGGAAAGTTAGATAAACCTTCGTAATCGTTATTTACAGACAAGATAACTCCATTGCTATCGAGAACCTCATATAAACTGTTGTTAAGAAAAACTGCTGCTTCTTTTCTTTCAACGACATTCACAATTACTAATCCATCACTCGAAAACTTTACAAAAGCTTTTTTGACCTTATTTATCTTTCGTATTTTTTCTCTTAAATGCCGTGCCTTCAATGCTGAAAACTCTTCAGTGGCCACATTCTCAATCAACATTATTATTTCTTTCTTTAAAGAACCTTGGGCACCGTTTACGACAATTCGGTTTATCGATAACTTTGTTAAATCTTTATATAACTCTGACCCTTTCTCGCTTAAAGATTTGATTTCTGCACTTAGATCAATATTTCTATAGAGAAATTTGTTTACGAGCAATCCACATAAAACCAATAAAGACGAAATTAACAGTAGTTTAAACCATTGCCTATAAAATAATCTATTCACTCTATAAGATAACTTTGATGGAGCTGGATCAGTTGATTTTAACAAATTCATCTTTTACCTATTTATTACACGATGCATCTTTGACTAATTCCAAGCAAAGTTGTTGTAAATCCAAACCAACATATTTTGCCTGTTCAGGAACAAGAGAAGTTTTAGTCATTCCCGGCTGAGTATTTAGCTCTAATATATACAAACCTTCCTTCCCTTTTTTTTCATTCCATCTAAAATCTGAACGGGTGATACCTCTGCAAGCCAAAGAGTGATGTGCCCTAACTGCGTACTTTATACACAATTGGAATATGTCTTGCGGAATATTTGCAGGAATTACATGCTCAGAGCCACCATCTCTATATTTTGCATCATAATTATACCAATTTTCAGTTACGATGTCAGTAACGGTCAGTGGCTTTCCATTAAGAACAGCTACTGTCAACTCTCTTCCAGGAATATACTTCTCCAAAAGATACTTCCTACCTCCATTTGCACGAAGTGGCGTAACGTCGTCAATTTGTTCGTTATGTCTAATAAATTGAATTCCAACAGAAGAGCCTCCATTGTTTGGCTTTATTACAAATGGAGGATCAATGGGCATTCCTTTTAATTGATCTTGTCCATTCAAGAGCAGACCCTCTATTACTGGTAATCCAGATGACTTGAATATTTTTTTTGAGATAAATTTATCCATTGCAATGGCTGAGGATAAAACTCCAGAGTGCGTGTACGGAATCCTCAGTGTCTCAAATAAACCCTGAATAGTCCCATTCTCTCCGATGCCACCATGTAAGGCATTAAATATAACATCAGGATTGTTAACTTTAACCACTTCAGCTATTTTATGCACGTTAGTTGAATTAACACTTATCGCTTCAACATCAAACTTTATTTTTTTAAGTGCCTCTATGCAACTTGTAGCAGTTGAATTAGATACCTCTTTCTCTTCTGAAACTCCTCCCTGTAATACTAAAACTTTAGAGATATTTTTCGGTTTAACTATTCTGTTCAAGCTTATTTCTCCCAACCCTGATTACCTCCCAATCAAGCATAACTTTATATTTTTCATAAACTGCTTCCCTAACATGCTCTCCCAGTGCTTCTATGTCATGAGCAGTTGCACCTCCCATATTTATTAAAAAATTAGGATGCTTATTTGACACCATTGCTCTTCCTATTTTTTTACCCCTTAATCCTGCATTATCAATCAATCTCCATGCTTTTAATTCAGTTATCTCCTCTAGCATAAGTGATGACTTTCCATCGGGGTTTTTGAAAGTTGAGCCACAAGTAGCTTTCTTAATGGGTTGTGTCTTTTCTCTTTTGGACAACATCTCTGTCATTTTCTTTTTAATTGTGTCAGTTTTCGTCCTTATTGGCCTAACAACAGCTGAGGTAACAATAAAATTTTTTGGCAACTTACAAGTGCGGTATTGAAACTCAAGGTTTTTTCGACTCACCCGAATATATTTTCCAGCCTTATCAACCCCCTCTATGCTCTGCACGTAATCTCCAATATATTTGCCATAACAGCCAGCGTTCATGGCTATTGCTCCTCCTATTGTTCCGGGAATTGTTCTTAAAAAAGATAAATCATAACCTTGTTCGGATAAACTCACAGCAACCTTAGGGCTAAAATTGGCAGCCCCAAGCTTAACTTGTTCACCCTTTACTTCAATTTCAGAAAAATTTCGACCTAGCTTGATTACAATTCCTGAAAGTCCCCCATCTCTTACTAAAAGGTTCGAACACGCTCCTATGGGCATAACTTGAACTGAGACAGGTACGCGGGATAAGAACCTAGATAAATCATCCAAATTCCTTGGTCTAAATAAAACATCTACTGGACCACCAACTTTTAACCAACTAATTTTTGATAAAGGAAATGAATAATTTATTGATCCTAAAAATTCATTTTCATCAAAAAAAGCAACTTCACTCATTGTCTTCATGTCCTGGTTTATCAGTCACATAAGATAGGTTATTAACCCAATTAGTTATATTACCAGCCCCCAATGTTAAAAAAATATCACCATCATCACAGTTATTTTTTAAAAACTGACTAAAGGAACCTTCATCCTTAATGTACTCAATCTTTTGTCTGTCACTTTTCATAAAGGATTTGATCAAAGCTTCACTATCAAAACCATGAATCTTAGGCTCACCGGCTGCAAAAACAGGTGTTATACCAAGAATGTCAGCACCTCCAAAGCATTTCTTGAAGTCTGTGAACAGTGACCTCAACCTTGAAAACCTGTGGGGCTGATGGACTACTATTATTCTTTTTTTTGCAATTTTCTTAGCAGCAGAAATTACAGCTTCGATTTCTGCAGGATGATGTGCATAGTCATCTATTATCGTGGCACCATTGAAATAGCCTATCCTTGAAAAACGTCTTGATACCCCCTCAAAGTTGGCCAAAGCGCTCTTAATAAACCTTAGCGGGATTGATAAATTTGAAGCTGCTAAAATAGCGGCACAAGCATTTAGTGCGTTGTGTTGACCTATCATTGGCAAATAAAAATCTCTCAAGTAAATATTAGCAATCTTATCATCTAGGTCGAAGCTTGTGCCTATATCGTTAATTCTTAAATTCCTTATTGTGACATCTGCCTTTTCCGAAAATCCGTAAGTAATAATTTTGCGATCATTGACTTTTGATATCACATTAGCGACATGCTTATTATCGATACAACAAACCGCCACTCCATAGAATGGAATACTTGAGATAAATTTTTCAAAAGCGCTTTTTAAGTTTGAAAAATTGCCATAGTGATCTAAGTGCTCTTTATCAATGTTGGTCACTATACCGATGGTCACGGGCAATTTGTTAAATGATCCATCACTTTCATCTGCTTCTACTACCATCCACTCTCCCTCTCCGAGCCTAGCATTAGAACCATATGCTTTTATTACTCCTCCGTTAATAACAGTCGGGTCCAGATTACCTAGCTCTGTTATTGAAGCGACAAGGGACGTAGTTGTTGTCTTTCCATGAGATCCAGCAACTACTACATTTAACTTCATTCTCATCAATTCTGCCAGCATTTCTGCTCTAGAAACTATTGGTATAGCAAGCTGTTTTGCAAAATTTAATTCTACATTTTCTTGTGTTATAGCGGAAGAAATAACGACAACAGCACAATTTCTAACGTTCTCTGCCTTATGCTCATAAAAAATCTTTACACCTAGAGATAATAGTCTATCAGTTATCTTTGTTCTCTTTATATCAGAACCTTGAATTGAGTACCCAAGATTGACAAGAACCTCTGCAATCCCAGACATTCCTATGCCACCAATTCCAACAAAATGCACTGACCCCAAATTTAACGGTAGTCTAGTAGCTAGCATTGTTATCTCCCAAAGATACTTCAATTATATTGATTATGTTTTTTGAAGCATTCGGTTTACCTTGCTCCATTGCTTGGTAAGCCATAGCTCTAGCTTTTGAAGGAGATTTAAAAATGAGCCGCAACTTTTCAGACACCTCTTCCATGAGATTTGGGCTTTCTTCAAGAACTATTGCTGCTCCCTCATTAGCAAATTTTTTAGCATTATGAAGTTGGTGATCGTCCTTGGCGTGTTTTAAAGGTATAAGGATTGCTGGTCTTCCAACAATCGAAATATCGGCTAGTGTATTAGAACCAGCTCTACAAACTATTAACTGAGCCTCTGAAATCAGCCTATCGACATCTTCAAAAAATGGTTGAACATAGGCTCTCATGCCCATATTTCTGTACGCCGATGTAACGTGTTCAATATCGGCTTTTCTTGCCTGATGAAATATTGTTAATCTCTCTTGAGTTTTTTTTGGGAGCATTCCTATAGAGATTGGAATTACATCAGAAAGTAACCCTGCGCCTTGCGATCCTCCAAGCACCAATAATGTAATAGGCCAAGGGCCTGGCACTAAGTACTGGGAATTAGACTTTTCTAGGACTTTATTTCTTATTGGGTTACCAGTATTCAAGCCCTTTTTGGGGTCCAAAAACAAAGTATTTGAGAAATGGCAAAAGACTGTTCTGCTGAACCTTTGAAACAATCTATTTACTCTTCCTAGAACTGCATTCTGTTCCTGAATGAACAGGGGTATCTTGAGTAGAACTGACATCAACAGAATTGGGAAAGTTGAAAGTCCTCCAAAACCCACTACCATTTTCGGCTTTTTGCGAACCATTATTTTCCCTGCACGCAGAGCTGCAAGGGGTACTTGATAAGACAATTCTATAATTTTTTTTTGAAGCGATAATGTTTCAGAAGAAATATTGATGACTTCTATTGAGTATTGCCTTGAATTTTGATCCAAGAACTGTAGCCCTCTTACATCGGAAAAGATTATAACCTCCCATCCGATATGATTAAGCTCACTTGCCAAGGCGACACAAGGTAACACATGACCTCCAGTACCCCCAGTTGATAATACGCAAACACCCTTCTTACTCATCAAGTGCCACCCATGAAACTATCTATGTTCTCAGTGGTTCTACGCCTAGTAACGTTAAGTAGGAGACCCATTAATATTCCCATAGCAACCATCGAAGACCCTCCATAGCTTATAAATGGTAGTGTCATGCCCTTTGTTGGAAGCAACCGCGCTGCAACCCCTAAATTAATAAGTGCCTGTGTCTGAATAATCGTCAACAATCCCAGGCCAACCAATAATAGAAACGGATTTCTTTCCAGTAGCAACCTCGATAATGTTCTCAACAATATAATTATAAAAAGTGTCAAGACTAAAAAAAACACGATAAGACCAAATTCTTCAATTGCTACCGCGATGATAAAATCAGTATGCGCATCAGGCAGGCTCCACTTAATTTTTCCATTTCCAGCACCAACGCCAAGAAAACCCCCGGCGTGGATTGCCTGTTCAACTAAACCCATTTGAGATGTTGGTTCAATGACGTTTGAAAAAAAGGTCTTTAATCTGATCGCCACATGGTTGGAGAATTGATAAAATATAAAAGCGATACTGGCGACAAAAGTGAAAAAAGCCGCAGAGAACAGCCAAGACACTCCAACGACAAAATGGATCAAAACCCAGCACCCTATTAAAACCACTGTCTGACCAAGGTCTGGCTGCAATGTCAGTAAAAACACACAGACCGACATTGAAAAAAAGGATAAAATAAGCGCCGCTCGTGGATTACTATTTATGTTCCCCGCGACAATCCAAGATACAAAAACCACAAAAAATGGCTTTAAATATTCAGAAGGTTGAATTGTTATCCAAGTTAAAGAGTACCATCTTACTGCTCCTTTTCCAAAATCTGTCCCAAAAATTGGAAGAAGTACAAGTGCAAAAACCACCAAAAAAAATCCTACTATTCCAAATCTTCGTATAAGTGGTAAGCTCATTGTGGATAAAAAAATAATTAGAAAAAATGAAATAACTGCGTAAATAGCGTGCCTGTAAACGTAGTAAAAAGTGGGCATATCATTAGAGTCTGCGAGAGGCACTGAGCCAGCCATTGACATCAGTAATCCTACTACAATGAGGCCTAAAGTCGCTAACAAAGTCCATTGATCAATCGATAGCCACCAACGAAAAAATGGATTATCTACGGGAAGAGCCCTTGGGCTACCGTGTATAATATCTGTCATTGTAACTGCTCTTTTTTAAATTGAGACTAGCATTACTTGCACTTAAAAGACAAACTAAATTAAATTTTTTCTATGATGCTCAACTAGGGAGATAAAATGATCGCCTCGCTCTTCAAAATTCAAGTATTGATCAAAACTAGCGCAAGCTGGTGAAAATAAAATTGTATCTCCTTCCCTGGAATAACTTATTGCTTTCTCAAGAGCCTTATCCAAGGTCATAAATTGCTCCAATTTATAACTTTGGAAGCTCCTTGCTATAAGCGAAGCTGCCTCTCCCATGGAGTAGATCCGGGAAACATTTTCCATACCTTCTTGAAGTTGATCAAAATTATTTTCTTTTGCTTGCCCTCCTACAATCAAATGGACATTTTTATAAAATTTTAAGGCATGTTTAGTTGCATCAACATTTGTAGATTTGCTATCGTTTATAAAAGCTACACCCTCAATAACATCCACCTCCTGATTCCTGTGCTTAAGCGGAATAAACTCAAGGCAATTAATTAGAATACTTTTAGGAGCCATACCATATGATCTTGCCAATGCGTACACAACTAGAATACTTTCTCGCAATATAATTAAACTACTATCTAAATTTCTTAAATCATAGGAAAAGACTTGCCGGCCCTTTTGCCATTCTGTGATGAAACATCCTTTAAGGCTGATAGCCCATTGATAATCTTTGACGTCTACTTTACTAGTTATGGCAATGATTTTATTATCTGTTGAGCTAAGTCGCTGATATAAAAACAATCCCTCAGCAGTATCAATGTTAACAACCGACATTTCTGTTAAGTTTTCCAAAAATAAGCGTGCTTTAGCATAAAAATAGCCGCCGAGCCCCCCGTGTCTCTGACCATGGTCTGAAGAGAAATTAATGAAAGCGGCAAAGTTTGGGGCTAAATTTTTCGCTAACTCTATCTGATAGGACGAGAGTTCTAGGATCCTCACAGAACCATCCCTAAGGGGGCTTAATTCTAACACAGGTTTGCCAATATTTCCTCCGATTTCTACATCTCTAAAAACTTTAGAGAACACGTGACCAGCTAACGCAGTTGCTGTAGATTTTCCATTTGATCCGGTTATCGCGATGATCTTAGGCGGGTTACTGAAAGTTTCATATTCATCTTGAATATGCCTTGAAAAAAAAAGCCCAATATCATTGTCTATCCTTATGTTTAATTCATATGCCAATCTGACCACTGGATGCGGCTTGGGGTATAAATGAGGAATACCTGGGCTGACAACTAGAAGATCTAACTTCCTGAGTAAGTTTTTATTATTGAGATTCTTAACTGTGACATTACTTCCTCCTAAACTAACCCTCTTTTCTTTCTCATCATCCCAGCATGTGAGCAAAGCGCCAGCTTGCTCCATTGCCTTTATAACAGACAAACCTGTTTTTCCAAGGCCCAGGATCCCGACTTTTTTATTTCTCAAGTTGTGTGAATTTAGCATGCTACCGAAGTTTAAGAGTTGCCATTCCAAGAGCAGCTAATATGACAGCAATAATCCAGAACCTTATAACGATCTGGGACTCAGACCAACCCAGTTTTTCAAAATGGTGATGAATGGGTGCCATCAGAAAAACTCGTTTTCCTGTAATCTTAAAAAACAAAACTTGTATAATAACAGAAAGCGTCTCGATGACGAATAATCCACCAACTATAAATAAGACAAGTTCATGTTTTATTGATACCGCTATGCAGCCTAGCGCCGAACCAAGAGATAATGATCCAGTATCTCCCATGAAAACTGCCGCCGGCGGGGCGTTGTACCATAAAAACCCCAATCCACTACCTATTAAAGCAGAAGAAAATATAAGAATCTCACCACCCCCTCTAATGTAGTGAATATCCAGATATGAAGAATAATCAGCTCTGCCAACTATGTAAGCAATTATACCTAACGATGCTCCTGCTATTATGACTGGCATTATTGCCAATCCATCCAATCCGTCTGTCAAGTTAACAGCATTAGCGGAGCCAACAACCACGATCATAGCAAAAGGGAAAAAAAGAGCTCCCATAAATACCAAATGATCTTTGAAAATGGGTAAGGCCAAAGATCTATTTAAGTCATCTAGATGTTGGACCTGAATGAAGTAGACCGCGATAAAAGCTATCAAAAACCCAAACATCAATCTCAGGCGACCTGAAAGCCCCCCATAACTTTTTTTAGTGACCTTAATATAGTCATCGATCAACCCTATGATACCAAAAGAGAAAGTCACAAATAATATAATCCAAACATACTGATTATCTAGGCGAGCCCATAGGATAGTAGAAACAGTTACCCCCAACAATATGATCACCCCCCCCATCGTAGGAGTGCCAGCTTTTTTAATAATGTGCTCCTGTGGTCCATCTTTTCTGATTGGTTGACCCTCTTTTTGAAGTTTTTTTAAAAAATTTATGCTGTACCTACCAAACGTAAAAAATATTATGAGCGCTGTAAAAAAAGCACCCCCTGCTCTAAAAGTTATATAACGGAATAGGTTAAAGACATCTCCACCATCTGATAAAAAACTCAAAAAATATAACATTGCTAAAACTCTAGATTGTTAAGTCTTTTCAACTCGCTTACTATATTACCCATCCTCATTGAGAAAGAGCCTTTTATCATTACTATATCGCCGTTTTTAAGTTTATTAACTAAAACGTGTTGCATTTCTTCTGCGGTTTCAGTCCAAAAACCCTGCTTAGAAATTGGTAACACATCGTAAAGCTTTCTCATTCTAGAACCAACACAATAAATTTTATCAATCTGACTCAGTCTTGCAAATTTCAATATATTCATATGCTCTTTTACCTCTGAGGATCCAAGTTCTAGCATGTCTCCTAATACCGCTATCCTCATATTAGGATGACATGTATTTTTTTTGTTTGTGAAAATACAAGCAAGAGTTTCCAAGGAGCATCTTATTGAGCCGGGGTTTGCGTTATAGCTTTCGTCTATAAGGTGTATAGCTATACTACGCTCACCTTTCTTAAATTTTATTTCAGAAACTTGGCCACGTCCAGCTGAAGGGGTCCACTTCTCTAGAGCTGTGATTGCTTTAGCTGAGCTCAGCTTTAATGAAGCTACTAGAGTCAACAGCGCTGCTGCATTTTTTACATAATGCTTTCCAGTAGTTTTAAGCTTTAAATCCAATGAATTGTGTTCTTGATCTAAAATTCTTGCAGTAATAGCCGTGCTTTCTACTTCTGAATTGCTTATTCTCACATCACTGCTTTTCTCTTCTCCAAATGAGATCACGCTTGAACCAAAACTCTCAACTTTTTCCTTAAGTTGGCCAAATCTTTCAATACTAGTGGGTATAATTGCTGTGCCTTTTTGTTTTTGTCCCAAACAAATGGAAGCTTTCTCTTTGACGATGTTATCAAGAGACTTTAGACCTTCAATATGACCAATTGATACATCTGTTATTATAACATGGTCAGGTTTGACCATCTGCGACAACGCTGCAATTTCTCCTAGGTTACTTGTGCCAATTTCTACCAGAACATAATCAGTTTTTTTTGGTATGGTAGCTAATGTTAACGAGCATCCCAAAATATTGTTGTAGCTTCTCTGTGAAAAGTGGGTTTTTCCAAAGCTTTGAAACACCAGACCTCCCATGTCCTTAGTGGAAGTTTTTCCAGACGTCCCTGTAATTCCAATGAAAGTTGCATCAGTCTCACTCCTCGCAATCTTTGCCATTCTGACTAATGCCTTCATTACGTCGTCGACAACTAGTAATTTATCCTTTTCATCTAAACCAATTGGTATTTTGGTGACCATGGCAGCTGCAGCCCCTCGATCAAATGCCGCTTTAACAAAATCATGACCATCTCTTCTTCCAGGAAGAGCTATAAACAAATCTCCTTCATTTATTCTCCTAGTATCATAACATATGCCTGAAGCCTCCCAGAATGATTTGCATTGACCCAAAGTTGCAGCCTCGGCTTTAACTTTATTCCATAAAACCTCAGCCACTTACAATTCGCTCCATCAGTTCGATCGCCGTACTAGCTTGCTCAAAGTCACTGAAAGGAAGACAATTATCCTTGACTATTTGTTCCTGTTCATGCCCTTTTCCAGCAATAATAACTATATCATTGAAGTTGGCTTTGTTAATTGCTATTTTGATCGCATCCGACCTATCTCCAATTTCAATGGCACTTGGACAGCCCTGAATAATTTGCTGCCTTATAAATGCAGCATCCTCATGACGAGGATTATCGTCTGTGACATAAATCATATCACAATATTCATTCGCTATCGCTCCCATAGGTTTCCTTTTGTCTTTATCTCTTTCTCCTCCAGCACCAAAAACCAAAATTAACCGACCCTTTGTTAAAGCTCTTAGGGTTTCTAATAGGTGCTTTAATCCATCTGGAGTATGCGCGAAATCGATATATATAGACGCTCCTAAGTTTGTTTTTCCAACAAATTCTAATCTACCAGGAACCGGTTTTAAAAAATTACAATACTTTACCAGCTCAGCCAATTCAAAGCCAAACGTTTCACATGTAAGTAAAGCCATTCCCAAATTTTGCACCTGAAATTTGCCGATTAAATTTGTTCTAAATCTATAGCTCAGTCCGCCTTTTATGATCTCAACTGATTGAATATCAGACGTGCCTTGTTGCACCCTAAGCTTGACATTTGCTTTATTGCTAAAACCAATTGTTTCAATTTTGAAACCTATATTTTTTGCTTTAGCAAAAAATAGTTTTCCATATTCATCGTCGATATTTACAATTATTTTTGTATCCAAACTCAATATGTCAAGAATGCTCAACTTAGATTGAAAGTATGTTCCCATGTCCTTATGATAATCTAAATGATCTTGAGATAAATTTGTGAAGCAGAACACCTTGAATGCAACTCCGTCTACCCGCCCTTGTGCTATAGCATGCGATGATACCTCTAAAAGAGCATAATTTGCTCCCTTTGACTTCGCCATTTGCAAAATTCTGTAAATAAAGGGTTGGTCGGGTGTAGTATTTTGAGTTGTTAAATTTATAACTCCGCCAACTCCCAAGGTCCCTATAGTTACGCATCCTTTATTTTTTTGTTCAATAAGTTGTTGACTGAAATTTACCACGGATGTTTTCCCATTTGTTCCTGTGATTCCCATAACAAAATTTGGTTTTTCTGGATAAAATTTCTCACAAATGTAATCCAATGTGCCCCCAAGATTCTCAACCAATAAAAAGGGTACAGCTGGATTCAAGTCCATGGTTAGAGCATATTGATACCCTTCTATGTCAGAGATAACGAGCCTTGCACCTTTTTTAAAAGCTTGATTACAAAATGTTGCTCCATGGATGTTTTTGGTTTTGCTTGGCTTGGCAACAAAAATATGCCCATTTTCAATCCTAAGTGAGCTGGTTTCAACACCAGTTAACTCGGGATCGCTATACTTCCATTTTCCTTTACGATTAATCTCTTTGATATTCAGCGCGGAAAGTCTAATCATTTTTAATTCTCTCACACATTACTAGATCCCCTAAAACTTCGCCCCACTTTGCGCAGGAATAACATTCATCATGGGTCCCGTTCGCTCTATTAATTTTTTGATCATGGGTACTACAGTACAGCTCGAGTATCGACAAGGCTCCTTTAAAAAACTATTCTCTGGTTCATCTAAAAGTGCAGCAATAACATATTTAGGTTCTTTAAGTGGAAATAATCCTACAAAATTTGAAATTACCTTGTCTTTTTGGTATCCCGGTCTGTCGGTTGCAATTTTTTCTGCCGTTCCCGTCTTTCCTCCAATGCGATAATGTTTACTACCCAAAATTCTAGCCGTCCCTCTCTGATCGGCAACTACAGCTTCCAGTAACTTAAGAATCTCGTCAGAAGTTTTTTTCTTTAAAACTCTAGAACGCATTTGAACATCTAGGTTTTTTTTCAATATGGTAGGCTCTATACTAAAACCCCCATTTCCTAATATTGCATATGCTTTCGCTAAATGTAATAATGAAACCGATATACCATACCCATAAGAGGTGGTTGCTAAAGTTATATCTCTCCAATCTTTTGGAATTATGGGTGATGTTAAGTTTGCTTCCGCTAATTCCAACCCCACGGGTTCAAGTAGCCCAAGGGTAGAAAAAATGTCCTTCAAACCTTTCTCTCCGACCATTAATGCAAGCCTGGCAGACCCAACATTTGAAGACTTTACAATTATCTCATAGATAGAGCTCTTTCTATTGAATTTGTATTTATCCTCAATTTTTCTAGAACTTATCCTAAATGCAGTTGTATCAATTAGAGTATCTACATCGAATAGATTTGATTCTAATCCTTGCGCAACGGCAAATAATTTGAAAGTGGATCCCATCTCATAGACCCCTTGAACTACTCGATTAAAATAAACACTAGTGTCCTTCTTTTCTCTTACGGGGTCTCTTTCTTTGTTAGCATCAAAATCTGGGGACGAAGCAAGAGCGAGTATTTCGCCACTATGTATGTCCATAATTACAACTCCCCCAGCTTTGGCACCCATTCTTTTTTGCCATTCTTTCAAAACATTCTCTACTTCTGCCTGAACAGGTAAGTCTACAGATAATTCAATTGCGTTATTCTCTGATTCAGGTAGAACTTTCACTGATAATTTTTTTTCAAATGCTTTCTCAACTCCTGAGATACCCATGATTTTTGCGTAATTTACGCCGAGCTCATTTACTTTAGTGAAACCAATAATATGAGAAGCCAAGTTTCCATTAGGATAAAAACGATACTCTCTTTTGCCAAAATAAACTCCTGGTTGGCCTAGATCAAAAAGTGCTTTTTCTTGTTTTGGTGACACTAGATTCTTCAACCAGAAAAACTTTCGACCATCATTTAATTTATCTAAAAGCACAGCTTTCTTCAAATCAGGAAAAATATTTTTTAATTGCTGAGCAACAAGTGACTTTTCCTGAATTTCTGCAGGTCGAACATACACAGAAACCCCTTGAAGATTGGTAGCTAAAATATATCCATTTCTATCCAAAATATTTAATCTAGAGGGTATTTTCTCTGCCTCAGAATAATGTTTATTTTTTTGACTTTTCTTTGAAGCTAGAAATGTTATTTTGGTTCCTATCGACAAGAATCCTATCACAACAAATAAAGTGAATAGAACCAATCTAGCTCGAGTTCTAGGATACTCCGTGAAATTTTTTTTGTTACTATCTATCATATTCAATCGCAGCCAGACTCTCACCTACCGATGCAGTATGCGCTTGTTCTTTGTCTTTATCCCATTGTATTTGAGAAAACGAAATAAAATCGTCTGGGTTTATTGGGCTTAATCTTAGCTCCAGAAAATAATACTCCACCAATTTCCGTAGGCGTTCTGGGTTATTTAAAGTGGCCCATTCTGCTTTCAATATCTTGATTTCCTGATTGGCTAATAAAATAGCGTTTTCAAGACCTTTTACCCTCTGACTTGCAGCTCGGCTCTCATAATTTATCTTATATGCCCACGAGCCCAGACCAAAAGTACTTATTATAACAATTGAAAATAAAAGAAATCTCGCCATTTTATATTCCTAACTCAATGTCGGGAAACTCCATTTTTGTTAAAACTCTCAAAGAGCTATCCGCAACTTTTTTATAAACTCTTAGTTTTGCGGATTTTGCTCTTTTATTTCTATTGAGTTCATCAATTGCAGCAACCACTGGTTTTTTATTTATAGGTATGAGAGATGGAAAAGTTTTTAAAGCGGGCGGGCTATACCTATTAATTGAAGCAGCCTTTCCTGACATTATTTTTCCAAAATCTTTAACGATCTTGTCCTCAAGACTATGAAAGGTTATCACAGCAATGGTTCCTCCCTTTCTGACTATTTTTTCGGAAAACATTAAAGCTTTTGATAAATCCCTTAATTCATTGTTAACAGCGATTCTAATTGCCTGAAAAGTTCTTGTTGCTGGGTCCGTTTTAAAATTTCTTGGAACGATAGCTCTTATAATTTCTGCTAATTCAAGGGTAGTATTTATTTCCTTTTTTTTTCTTTCTTTTACGATTCTATTTGCAATTTTTCGTGCTTTTCTTTCTTGACCATAAAAGAAGATCAAATCCGCTAAGGTAGCCTCTGAACAGTGATTTATTATCTCAGCAGCGGTAGGACCAGACTGATCTCCCATTCTCATATCAAGAGGGCCATTTTCCCTGAATGAAAATCCTCTCAAGGGGTTGTCCAAATGCATTGATGACACTCCAAGGTCTAAAACAACACCCTCAATATCATCTCTTTTGGCTATGTCATTATTTTTCTCCATATCTGCAAAGGATTGATTGTAAAACTTTATCATATCTCCATATTCATTTTGAATGATTTTGAGAAAAACTTTTGTAGTAGAATCCTTATCTATTGCTAGAACTTGACGAGCACCATTTTGTAGCAAAGCCCTACTGTAACCCCCGGCTCCAAATGTCCCATCGACCCAGCAGCCCGTTATGGGCGACGCTAAATTTATAAAGTCCTTAAGTAAGACCGGTTCATGTATTCGCAATTATTCCAAATCCTTTAAAATTATAAATCTTGTAGCTGATCTAACTTCAAAAAAGGATTTTCATCTTCTGATAAATTCTTAAAAGCCGAGTCCAGAGCATCTACCTCATTTTGATAATTTTTTGGTTCCCATATTTGAAACTTCTCACCCATACCTGCAAATATTGCTTCATCTCTTATACCGATTTTCTCTTTGAGCCGGTAAGATAAAACAATCCTTCCATTTTCATCAAGCTGCATATATGTGGATTGAGTGTTTATAAATCGCTCGAGAATTTCTCTGTCCCTCGAAAATCTTGCTAATTTACTTATAAGTTTGTCAACTTTTGTTATTGAGCTAATAGTGTAACCTTCTAAGCAATTACCTCTTACCCCTCCGTACACAACTACAAAGTTTGGGTAGGAGCCTCCCGTGAACTCAGGATCACCCTCTTCGAGAACACGGCGAAAGGCTGCAGGAACTGACACTCGTCCTTTAGCATCCACCTTATGTAATGACTCTCCTCTAAATCGTCTTATCAATAAAAATCTCCTTAGAGGCCTCATGCACAACTATTTGAGTAATTTTGTTGTAGAGCTGTTGTTGGTTAAGTGCAGACGCGATGCCTGTGTAAACCTGCTTATTTTCTTTGGAAATTATCCTCATTTTTTTTATCGCGTCTGCCATTTTATGGGATATCATGGAATTTTATGGAAATCAATAGAATTTTTATTTTTTTCGCGGATGGTTTATAAGCCGGATCCTGTAAACACTTTGTGTTTGGTGACCATTCATCTCGACTTACTGTCACCAATAAGTTCTAGCGACCAACCCGGACTCTGTCTGGAATAACCGAGCCTAGCTCACGAGTCCCTATTAGGTCTTGCTCCTGGTGGGGCTTGCCATGCCTTTTTTGTTACCAAAAAAGCGGTGAGCTCTTACCTCACCTTTTCACCCTTACCTAATAATTAGGCGGTATATTTTCTGTGGCGCTTTCCCTCAAGTTGCCCTGGCCAGCCGTTAGCTGGCACCATTTTCCATGGAGTCCGGACTTTCCTCAGCAATAAAGCTGCAGCCACCTAACCATCCGCATGAAATTCTTACAGCAAAAAGATGTCAAATTCAATAAATTTAAGTCCAATGATTTTTTAAATCAGCATAATCCTCAAGGTTTAATTTTTTTGATCGACCAATTTTTAAATTATCTAACTCGAATGGCCCAAATCTTTTTCTTATCAATCTAACCACATTAAGATTAAGGCTAGCTAATATTTTTCTAATTTCTCTATTTTTTCCCTCAGTTAAAACCATTTCAATCCAAGAGTGAGCACTGTTACTTTCTAAAACTCTAGTTGCTATCGGTTGGTAATCAAATCCCTCTAATGAAACACCTTTTTTTATCTTACTTAAATTTGACTTGGTTAAGTGTCCTCTTATTTCAACTTCATAAACTCTTTCAACTCTATTTTTTGGTAATTCAAGGTATCTTTTTAGGTCTCCATTATTCGTCAAAATCATCAAACCCTCAGAGTTATAGTCCAGACGACCTATAATCATCAAATGATTTAATTTACTATCCACCAAGTCAAAAACGGTTTTTCTACCCATTGCATCTTTAGAAGTACTTAGGTAACCTCTGGGTTTATGCAGCTGATACAAGGCTGTAGACATTGACTGGCTGACAACTGTACCGTCTAGCTTCAATACGTCTGTATTGCTACAATTTCTCCAAGGCTCAACGACCGTATTTCCATTCAGGGTGACTCTTCCATCAAGAATAAACTTTTCAGCGTCTCTCCTTGATGCCAAGCCAGACTTAGCCAAATACCTAGATATCCTTATCTCACTTTTGATTGACATAACTAAAAATTAAACATACATCGAATATACAAACCTCATCTTTATACATATTATGATAAAAGACAAAAATATGGAATTGGCAATCAAACAAGCAAAAAAGGCTGCTGAAAGAGATGAAATACCCGTTGGAGCAATTATCAAAGATTCTTCAGGAAAAATAATTGCGATGGAAAGCAATAAAACGATAGAATTATGCGACCCCACAGCCCACGCTGAAATCAATGCAATAAGAAAAGCTTGTAGGATGCGTAAAGATGTTTATTTATCTGGTTGTACCATATATGTAACTCTTGAGCCGTGTTCAATGTGTTTAGCTGCTATAGTCAATTCAAGACTTAAAATTTTAATATACGGACTACCATCCCCTAAGTATGGCGCCTTCAGTTCAAATCATTTAGCTTGTCAAACCACAGAGGGCCTTGTTAAAAATACAGAAGTTTATGGCGGTTTTTACCAATCAGAAATCTCAAAAATAATGAAAGATTTTTTTGAAGATAAAAGAGGGAGGTTTAATGGAAATAGATACTGAAACAGTATTAAAAATTGCAAGACTCTCTCGAATAAAAATTACCGACAGTGAATCAACCAATATTCAAAAAGACCTTAACAGAATTGTTGAATTTGTAAAAAAACTTGGTGAAATTGACGTAGATGGTATTGGTGAGTTTAATTTTGGGAAAACAAATCTAAAAAATATGAGACAAGATAGCGATGTGGTTAATGACATCACAGATGACATACTCAAAAATACAAAAAGTAAAAATCAAAATTTCTTTACTGTCCCAAAAATTGTGGAATGAATAAATTGAAGCTAACAGAACTTGGGATAAAAGACTCTCGGGACTTACTTAATAAGAAGGAAATTAGCGCTGCGGAGCTAACCAATGCTTACATTCAAAATATAAAGGAGAGCACTAAACTAAATGCGTTTATTGAAAAAACTTTTAACATTGCTTTAATGCAAGCCTCCCGGGCAGATAAACTCATAGGCACAAATTCACAAAAATCGCTGTGTGGCATACCTCTTGGTATAAAAGACCTGTTTTGCTGTAAGAACGTAAAGACACAGGCAGCTTCGGCTATATTAGATAACTTCATACCACCTTATGAAAGTACAGTCACACAGAAACTTTGGGACGAACAAGCTATAATGTTAGGCAAACTAAATATGGACGAATTTGCCATGGGCTCGTCAAATGAAACCTCAGCCTATGGACCTGCGATAAATCCTTGGAAGTTAAATGACTCCGATGACCTTCTTACTCCAGGAGGTTCATCTGGAGGTTCGTCAGCAGCCGTAGCAGCTAACCTCTGCGCTGCCGCTACAGGCACCGATACTGGTGGATCAATTCGTCAGCCTGCATCATTTACTGGAACAGTCGGATTAAAACCTACATACGGTCGATGCTCGAGATGGGGAATTATTGCTTTTGCATCTTCTTTTGATCAAGCCGGTCCAATTACAAAGAACGTCATTGATAGCGCAATAATGTTAAAGGCTATGTCGGGTTTCGATCCTAAAGACAGTACGTCAGCAAAAATAGAAGTCCCAGATTATGAGCAACAATTAGACAAAGATATAAATGGGCTACGCATAGGTCTCGCTAAAGAGTATAGTCTCGAAAAAAGCGACTCAGAAGCAAAAAGAAAATGGGAACATGCTGTATTACTGTTAAAAAACATGGGCGCAGAAATCGTTGAGATTTCATTACCACATACGGAATTTGCTTTACCGACCTATTATGTTTTAGCGCCAGCCGAAGCGTCATCAAATCTTGCAAGATATGATGGCGTGAGATACGGGCACCGTGCTACGCTTGATACAAATGACTCAATACTAGAACTCTATGAGAAAACTAGATCTGAAGGTTTTGGAACCGAAGTTAAAAGACGGATTTTAATTGGAACATATGTACTTTCTTCTGGCTATTATGATGCATACTATAAAAGAGCTCAAAAAGTCAGGAGCCTAATCAAGAACGACTTTGATGAAGTGTTTAAAAACGTTGACTTAATATTAACACCTACAACGCCTACCTCCGCATTTCCTTTAGGCTCAAAGGGCACACAAGACCCTGTAGAAATGTACATGAATGACATATTTACTGTTCCTACAAATCTTGCTGGCCTTCCTGCTATTAGTTTGCCAGTCGGATTGGACGAACTTGGGCTTCCGTTGGGAGTACAACTTATTGGAGACAATTGGCAAGAACCGTTATTATTGAATACTGCATTCAATCTTGAAAATGCATTAGCCTTTGAAAGCAAGCCAAAAAATTGGTGGGCATGATGGTCAAGCATATTTATTTTTTGTGCACTTTATTACTAGTTATTGGCTGTCAGACAGACCTTTCCAATGAAAATGAAGTGGTAGAAGGGAACTCTGACTTAAAAATTAGCGATGGGATTTTAGATCTTTCTCAATTTTCTCAAGAGCAGCAAAAACTTGAAAGAGAAAAGGCTGCTAAAAGAAGAGAAGAGCTAAAAGAAGGAAGAGTGATTTTAGAAGTTAATGGTGAAGAAAAAATTGCAGCCAAGTCGGTAAATTTAGCAGTTTTTGCGCGAGGCGTATCTAACGAGATAGGCGAAAAAATTTACTTTAGAAATTTTTTAAGCACCGATGTTAACTCGAGCTGTAAACAATTCTCGAATAGAAATGCCGCTCAAATTTTTTTCCTCAAAAACGGAGGTCCAAAAAACGACTTCCATAATATTGATGTTGATGGAGATGGATTTGCATGCAAGTGGGATCCAGCTATATATAGAAAGATTGACTCAATTAGTGAAAATAAAGAGTAAAGTAATTAGAAAGTTAGTTTAACAGAGAAAATGCTAAACATTTTATACCATTATTTTGGCTCTAAAATTTTACACAGAATTGAACCAGAAATCGCTCATGCCATAGCCTTATGTTACCTGCGACTTTTAAACCAGCTTGTAAGAAAAAAAAAAAATATCACTCCAGTACTAAAAACAAAAATATGCGGGATGGAGTTGCCCTCACCCATAGGGCTAGCAGCAGGTTTTGATAAAAATTCAGAAGTCTTCAACGCGTCTCTCTCTTTAGGTTTTGGCTTTGTTGAAGTTGGTACAATTACCCCTGATCCACAAATCGGCAATTCAAAACCAAGGTTATTTAGACTTCCAGAAGAGGAAGCTTTAATTAATAAGATGGGTTTCAATAACAAAGGCATGTTATATGTATCAAAAACTGCTTTAATGCCTAAGTTAGGGATTGTAGGTGTAAATATAGGCGCCAATGCAAAAAGCATAAATAAGATTTTGGACTATACAATCATTTTTGAGTTTCTAGCTCATCAATTTGATTATGTTACAATAAACGTATCTTCACCAAACACCCAAAATCTTAGAGAATTACAAAAACCTGAAATGCTAGAAAAAATCCTGAAGAACGTTAATGCAATAAATGTTTCGCTAGAAAGGCAAGTGCCAATTTTTATTAAAATTGCGCCGGACCTTAGTAAAAATAATTTGATTGAAATACTTAATGTGTGTGAAGAAAATAAAGTATCCGGGATAATTGCGACCAACACGACCATAAGCCCAAAAACCTTAAAAAACCCCATAAATTTTGAAGGTGGCTTATCTGGCAAACCACTTTTTAAGCCATCAAACAAAATATTAAAAATACTCGCGAAGAGGAAAAGCGCGTCAACAGTTCTTGTCGGTGTAGGTGGTATATTTTCAGCAGCAGACATATATGAAAAAATAAGGATGGGAGCATCAGCTGTTCAAATCTACTCAAGCTTCGTTTATAAAGGCCCCATGCATTTAAAGAAAATGGAGACAGATCTTGAAAATCTTTTATTAGTAGACGGATATAGCTCTGTCGAAAAAGCGGTAGGAGTTTCAATTGGATGAGAAATACTTATAGATGCTGTCTAGTTTGGTCCATAAAGTTATCGCTCTTACTACATTAAAAACTAAAATGGAAGTCCATAAGCCTCTGTTTTCCATCAACGGAACAAGGACAATTATGCAAATAAAAAAAATTGAAAATGATTGAATCATAGCCACTCTAATTTCTTTCCCCCTAGCTGCACCAAGGAAAATGCCATCATAAATATAGGAGAAGGCACTAAAGATAGGCATTATCGATATCCAAAATATAAAATCGTAACAAATTAATCTCACCGATTCGATAGAGGTCAACAAATCGATAAGCAAAAACCCCAAGAAATAGAAAGAAACACCAATAACACATGAAAATATGAAGCCAATTTTTAGAGCAGACCTCACTACTTTCTTAAATTGTTGCACTCTCCGTTGACCTATCGCTTCTCCTACTAAAATCTCAGAAGAAAAGGCAACCCCATCAAGTGCATAAGCTGACAGTAAGGTAATTTGTAACAAGATGTGATTGGCCGCTAGTATTTCAGAGCCAAAAAGTGTACCGAAGATAAGGTAAGATAAAAAAACAGACTGCAGAAGAGTTGACCTGATAACAATATTTATGTTGAGGACGATAAAAGATCGCCATTTTTTTGATAGAAAAATTGCTTTTGTTTTTATTTGTTCTTTATTGAACAAAAACTTTCTGCACAAAAGAATACCTAAAGCAAATCCACAGAATTCGGATAGTATTGTGGCATAGGCAACACCTGCTATCCCGAAGTGAAGCAACTTTACAAAGATAATGTCAAGTAGGATGTTTAAAACGTTAACGGATACCAATAACAACAGTGAATGAATGGTTTTGCCCATACCGAATAGCCAGCCAACAAAAACAAATATGGAAATAGCAAAGGGTGCTGCTATAACTCGTATCGACATATATTTCATCGCTAATTTCTCTGCACTTGTGCCCCCCTCTAAATAATAAAAGATAGTAGAAAACAATAACGAGTGACATGCGAACAAGGCAATTCCACCAATAAAAGCGATGATTAGGCCCCTGGCTAGAATGCTTGAAATTTCAACCTTTAGGTTTGCACCACGTGCTTGGGCAACAAGTCCCGTAACGCCCATTCTTAAAAATCCAAAAAACCAGTAAATAGATCCTATTAAAACTGTTCCCATGGAGATGCCAGCGAGAACATCGAGATTACCTAAATGACCAATTACAGCTGTATCTGTCAGACCAAGCAATGGAATAGAGATGTTTGCCAAGATTATAGGGTAAGAAAGAGCTAATATTCTTTTATCGACTTTTGTTAACAGCTGCTCGTGCATTTTCAATTGGCAAAATTAGTTTTTTTTTAAAATTCAATTGACCGTATGGGCGCTTTGACAATATTATTATTGTGTTCCACTTTACGTTAACGTAAAAAGTTATTTTCAGCTAGAGGTAGTACAATGAATGTGATTTCCACAAAAAGTAAGCAAGCAAAAGTTAACACTATTACTGAGATGTGTAAACTTTTCCAGGTAAGCGCTCGAACATTGAGATTTTACGAATCCAAAGAGCTTCTATTTCCAATCAGACGCGGTCAACATCGATTATTTACCAAGAGTGATAGAGGAAGAATGAAATTAATTATGCAAGGCAAACGATTTGGCTTTAGCTTGGAAGAAATTAGGCAGTTGCTTAATTTGTATGATTTTGGTGATCATCGTACCAGACAAATCAAACAAACCTACCAACTTGGCTTAAAGAGACTATCTTCGATGGAACAACAAAAAAGAGAGTTGGGCCTAGCTATAAAAGATCTCAAAACTCAACTTCAACTTTGTAAGGAGTTGCTTCTAAAAAGGGGTGCAGGCTCCCAAGATTTGTAAACTAAACTTTGAAAGATAAACTATGCATTCATACCAACCACCATTAGAAGATTTCAATTTCATACTTCACGATTTTCTCAAGATAGAAAAAGAAGATATCAAAGGCTATCATGACCTGTTGCCTGAATTTACAAAGACTATATTTGAAGAAGCTGGAAAATTAGCAAGCGAAGTAATTTCACCCTCCAACAGAGATGGAGATGAGCAGGGGTGCAAATTAGAAAATGGAATTGTGCGCACTCCAGACAGCTTCAAAGTTGCTTTTGATAAACTAAGAGAGGGCGGTTGGCTGTCTCTTGATATTGAGGAAGAGTTTGGTGGACAAAATTTACCACTAATACTTTCTACGGTTACAAATGAAATGTTTACAAGCGCTAACATGTCATTGACCATGTATAGTGGACTTTCTAGAGGTGCATACTCTGCTATTTTTCTCCACGGTTCTGAGGAACAAAAGCAATTATATTTACCTAAGCTAGCCAGTTGTGAATGGACCGGCACCATGAACTTAACAGAACCGCATTGTGGTACGGACTTAGGGTTGATAAGGACTAAGGCAACTCCTAACGGAAATGGCTCATATGAAGTATCAGGTCAAAAAATTTTTATTTCCTCCGGCGATCATGATTTATCAAAAAATATAATACATTTAGTGTTAGCTAAAACACCAGATGCTTTGGAGGGAGTTAAAGGCATATCACTATTTGTAGTTCCAAAGTTTCTTGTAAATGATGATGGATCATTAGGTGAAAGAAATAACTTATCAGTTGGAAAAATTGAAAAAAAAATGGGTATCAAAGGTAATGCTACTTGTGTAATGAATTATGATGGCGCGAAGGGTTATCTTGTTGGAGAAGAGAATAAGGGCCTTAGATCGATGTTCACAATGATGAATGAAGCAAGGCTAGGGGTGGGCATGCAGGGGTTAGCTCAAGCTGAAATAGCCTATCAAGCAGCACTAGCATACGCAAAAGATAGAAGGCAGGGACGAGCAATCCAAGGACAAGCCGAACCTGACGAAAATGCAGACCCCATTATTGTTCATCCTGATGTTAGAAGAAATCTCATGGAACAGAAATCATTCATCGAAGGGGCAAGAGGCTTTATCGCTTGGGCTGCCGTACTTTTGGACAAGGCAAAAAGAGAGAATGATAAGAGTGCTGAGGGAATTGCCAGTCTTTTAATTCCTGTAATAAAAGGCTTCGTTACCGATAAGGGATTTGAATACACTATAAACGCGCAACAGGTATTTGGCGGACATGGCTATATTGAAGAATGGGGCATGAGCCAATATGCAAGAGATTGCCGGATTGCAATGATTTATGAGGGTACAAATGGAATTCAAGCCCTTGATTTAGTTGGTAGAAAGCTAGCCACTAATGGAGGCAAACATATGCGAGAGTATCTTAATTTAATTCAGAGTTTCATTAAAGAGGAGCATTCTGAAGATTTCAAGACGGATTTTATTGCTCCACTTAAGAAATCTATCGAACATCTGCAGACAGCGCTTATGTTTTTTATGGAAAATGGGTTAAAGAACCCTCTAAGTGCGGTTTCCGGCGCAACCGATTTTCTCCACTTAGTGGGCTTAGTTTCCCTGGGTTTTATATGGTCTAAACAAGCACAGACTGCTAAGGAACAACTCAAAAATACTAAGGCTAATAAGGAATTTTTGAAGGCAAAGATTTTAACAGGCGCCTATTTTATGCTCCGTCAGCTTCCCGAGACTAAACTTAGATTGGATAGGATTGTAACTGGAGAAAAACAAGTGATGAGCTTAGCGGCAAATCAATTTTAAATCGGAAAGGATCGACACATGGAAGAGGCTTATATTTACGATACAGTAAGAAGCCCAAGAGGAAAGGGAAAAAAAGGTTCGCTCAATGAGCTTACAGCAGTCTCTCTTTCTGCAAAGATTTTAAACGAATTACGTTCTAGAAATAATCTTAATACGGAAGAAGTGGAAGACGTGATTTGGGGTAATGTTACACAAGTTGGAGAGCAGGGGGGATGTTTAGCAAGGTCCGCTGTTATTGCGGCAAACTACAGTGAGTCTACTCCAGGTCTATCTATAAACAGATTTTGTGCGAGTGGATTAGAAGCTGTAAACTTAGCAACAAATCAAGTTAAAGGATCTGCTGGCAGTGCTTATGTTGCTGGGGGAGTGGAAATGATGAGCCGTGTTCCTATGGGATCAGATGGTGCAGCCATCGCGGTTGACCCAACTTTGGCAATGAATTCCTTCTTTGTCCCACAAGGTATTTCAGCGGACATTTTAGCCACAAAATATGGTCTTTCCAGAGATGATGTTGATGCCTTTGCGGTAGAGAGTCAAAAAAGAGCAGCCGCTGCTAGAAAGGCAGGGCATTTCAAGAATTCAATCGCGCCTATAAAAGATCAAAACAAATTGACCATCCTCGAGGAAGATGAGTACATCAGACCAGAAACCTCCATGCAATCTTTAGGTGGATTGGAACCAAGCTTCAAAAATATGGGAGAGGTAATGCCAGGTTTTGATGCAGTGGCGCTTCTTAAATATCCCGAGTTTGAAAAAATCAATCATGTACATCATGCTGGAAACTCAAGTGGGATTGTCGACGGAGCCGCGGCCATTTTAATTGGCAATAAAGCATTTGGATTAAAAAACGCTCTAAAGCCTCGGGCAAAAATTGTAGCAACGTCAAAAATTGGAACCGACCCTACAATTATGCTCACAGGCCCCCTTCCCGCCACCGAAAAGGTTCTCAGGCAAAGTGGAATGAACATAAAAGATATAGACTTATTCGAGGTAAATGAGGCCTTTGCCTCGGTACCACTGTCTTTCATGGAGCATTTTGGAGTGGAGCATCAAAAGATAAATGTCAATGGTGGAGCTATCGCTATGGGACATCCTTTGGGGGCTACGGGCGCAATGCTTTTGGGAACTGTATTAGATGAACTTGAAAGAACAGGTAAGTCTACGGCACTTACCACGCTGTGCGTAGCTTCCGGAATGGGCGCTTCAACAATAATAGAAAAAGTTTAATTGGGAAAATTATGTTTAGTGATTTTACCAAAGAAGTCGATAAAGATAACATCGCATTTATAACGTGGAATTGTCTTGATAAGTCCATGAACACAATGACTGGAAATGGCTTCAAAAATTTTCAACAGCTAATCATTGAAGCTTTATCAGACGAGACTATAAAAGGCATCATAATAACCTCAGGCAAGGTCGATTTTTCTGGAGGTATGGATCTTTCCACACTGGAGGCTTTAAAGCGTAATTCTGGCTCTAACCCAGCATCGAAGATCTTTGAGTTCATTATGGAGGGACATACTCTGCTTAGAAAGATCGAGCTTGGGAAAATTGATGATTCCTCTAAAGCCAAACCAGTAGCATTTGCTGGTGGCGGTGTATGCGCTGGAATAGGCACCGAAATAGGGCTAGCTTGCCACCGAAGATTCTTCTCGTCGTCAAAAGAGTCAAAGATTGGATTACCCGAAATACTGGTTGGTCTTTTTCCAGGTTTAGGAGGTACCACAAGAGTACCAAGAATGATGGGCCTTATGGGTGCCTCATCAGTTCTACTAGAGGGTAAACTTTTCGCTAGCGATAAAGCGAAAAGTATTGGTTTAGTTGATGAAGTTGTTGCCGGAGATGAATTAATTCAAAAAGCGAAGAATTGGGTTTTATCAGCATCTCCACAAGACCTTATCAAACCATGGGATCAAAAGGGCTTTAAATTTCCTGGCGGAGCACCATATCATCCTTCTGGTTTCATGTCTTTTGTTGGTGCTTCCGCTTTGGTTAATGGAAAAACAAAAGGTTTATATGCTGCACCAAAAGCACTTCTTTCGTCAGTTTATGAGGGTGCACTCGTTGATTTCGACAGCGCTCTGAAAATTGAAGCACGTTGGTTCACAAGTGTTTTGATGACGGATACATGCACTAACATGGCTCGAACTCTTTTTTTGAACAAAAGTGCTTTGGAAAAAGGCCAGCAACGACCGGCTGGGGCGAAAGAAACAAATTTGAAACAAATTAGTGTTATTGGGAGCGGTATGATGGGATCAGGTATCGCCTTCGCATCCCTTCTAAATGGACTTCAGGTTTTACTTGTTGATCAAAATATTGAAGCGGCAGAAGCAGGAAAAATGAAAATTGAGATGCTGTTAAACGAGAGTGTTAAACGAAAAAAGTTGTCTGAGGAAGAGAAAACCAAACTTCTAGGACATGTAAAGACGGTCTCATCGCTTGAGAGAATTTCAGGCAGTGATTTAGTTATTGAAGCTGTATTCGAGGATTTACAGCTAAAACAAAGCTTGTATCAAAAAATTGAGCCTCATCTAAAGGAAGGCAGCATTTTGGCTTCCAATACATCCACCCTTCCTATAACGAAGTTATCTGAGGTATTAAAGGACAGAACCCGTTTCATAGGTATACATTTTTTTAGTCCTGTAGACAAAATGAATTTAGTTGAGGTAATCAAGAGCCAGAAAACTAATGAAAGGTCTTTGGCAGTTGCATTAGATTATATCAGTTTGATAAAAAAAACACCCATCGTTGTAAATGATTCTAGAGGATTTTATGCAAATCGATGCATAATTCCTTATATTAATGAGGGATTACGGATGCTCAGTGAAGGAATTGGACCTGCTCTTATTGAAAACTCAGCTAAACAAATCGGAATGCCCGTAGGACCTTTGCAGTTGCTTGACGAACTATCGGTTTCACTAGCTTTAAACGTTGCAAAAGAGACAAAGGCAGCTCTAGGAAAAGACTACGAGGAGACTGGAACTGAGAGCATTTTGTTAGAAATGTCACAAAAAAAGAGATTTGGGAGAAAAGAACTCGCTGGTTTTTATGACTATGATAACAAAGGGCGTCGCCAGAAACTATGGGAAGGTTTGAAAAATCTAAATATAGAAAGGAAGAACGCTGACATCACTTCAGAATTAGTAAAAAATCGTCTTGCCTACGTTCAAGCACTCGAGGCCGTAAGAGCTTATGAAGAAAATATTTTACTAAGTGTTGAAGAAGGAGATGTAGGTGGTATTTTAGGTTGGGGTTGTCTCATATGGGCAGGTGGGCCATTTAGTTGGCTTGATCATGTAGGGCATGAGAATGTCCTGTCGGAATGTCAAAAATTATTTGAGCAATATGGTGCTAGGTTTGCTCCACCAAAAATAATAAAAGAACTAGCTAGTAGTGGAAGCAAGTTCTATAACTAAAGATTAACAAGGGAACAAATTATGGACAATTTAATGCAAGATTTTCCTTTGCGGGTCACTAGTATTATTGACCATGCCGCAAAGTATCATTCTAAACGAAAAATCATATCGAAAGATACCAAGGGAACAATAACCAATACAGATTATACAAATGTTTGCAGAAATTCGAAAAAAGTGGCTGACGGATTACAGAAGCTTGGTATTAAAAAAGGGGACGTTATAGGTGTTATGGCTTGGAACAATCATTGCCACCTAGAGGTTTGGTATGGTATTCCTGGTGCCGGAGGGGTCAATCACAACCTAAACCCGAGATTATTCTCTGAACAGCTCATCTATATAATAAATCATGCAAACGATAAAATCATAATTATTGACCTAGATCTTGTACCTGTAATTGAAAAAATAATTGATGATTGTCCTAATGTTAAGAAAGTAGTGATACTCTGTTCTAAAGCGGATTTGCCTTCCACCAAATTTTCAGAAGTGATTGCATATGAGGAACTTTTGTCAATGGGAAGTGAGAATTTTCAATGGGTTGAAGGAGAGGAAACAGATGCCTGTGGAATATGCTATACCTCTGGAACCACTGGTAATCCGAAAGGAGTTGTGTATACCCATCGATCTAATACGCTACATGCGCTTACGCAAGCCGCTCCAGACATGTTAAATTTGTCTAGTACCGATACAGTAATGCCAGTTGTCCCACTTTTTCATGCTAATGGGTGGTCGATAGCTTATACCGCTCCATTAGTAGGATCATCCATTGTACTCCCTGGAGGTGATTTGAGCCCATCATCTCTATACGATATGCTGGAGAGAGGTGTAACTATGACTGCAGCGGTACCTACCGTATGGTTGCTATTGTTAAACTTTCTGGAAAGTGAGCAAAAAAAACTTAGTTCGCTGGAACGTGTGATAATTGGCGGTTCATCTTGTCCGAGAAGCGTAATTGAAGATTTTCAAAATAAATATGGCGTGAGAGTGCTACACGCATGGGGAATGACAGAACTCTCGCCACTCGGCACGATTTGTTCTTTTAAGCCAGAGATTGAAAGTTTAAACGAAGGCGATAAGCTCGATATACAAGAAACAACCGGGCACCCTCCTTTCGGTGTAGACCTGAAAATTGTTGACGATGATGGTAAAGAAATAGAGTGGGACGGTAGTACCCAGGGTGATCTTTATTGTAAGGGAGCAGCAGTTGTTAAAAGATATTTGAAAATGGAAGAATTAGCCGTTGACGAAGATAATTGGTTTAATACGGGAGATGTTGCGACAATCGATAAAAATGGGTATATGCGTATTACAGATAGATCAAAAGATGTAATAAAATCAGGTGGGGAGTGGATCTCATCGATTGACTTGGAAAATGCAGCTGTTGGTCATTCTGATGTTGCTGAAGCAGCAGCCATTGGAGTTCCCCATCCTAAGTGGGATGAACGGCCTGTTTTGGTGATAGTGACGAAAGACGGTAAAGATGCCGATAAGGATAGTATTATTAGCCATGTGTCGAAACGGGTCGCTAAGTGGCAGAAGCCAGACGATGTGATCTTTGTAAACGAAATCCCACATACAGCAACGGGTAAGATTTCAAAACTGGAACTTAGGAAATTGGTAGCAAATCTGGATTATGAACATCCAGATTTAAGATAGCTTGGTCAGCTACTCTAAACTCGAGGTTAATGGAGAGTGGAACTCTCATTCTAATGAGCCTACCGAAGTGTTGATTACATTTGGTTCAATTTCGCTTAATATTTTGGATAAAAGAGGAGAGCCGCTAAGGCAATGGGCATACTCCTCCATATTTTTAAAAACTAGAGAGACCTCAAAATCTATGTTTTGTCCAGACATGGAAGAGACTGAAAGTCTTTATATCTTTGACCAAGATGCTGTAAACCAATTAATTTTTTTATGTAATAAAACTAAACGAAAAAAAATCTCTAATTTGTTTCCATGGTTTTTTCTATTTATTTTACTAATTTTTTCTTCTGTCTATTTTTCAGACTATTTTAGAAAAATTACCGAGAAAATTGCTGCCTCTATAACCTCTGATGAACAAGAAAGTAATCTTGGTAACATGATGTTTAGTGAAATTTCGGGAGTATCTTATTGCGACATTAAAAAAGTCAATGACTATATTCATAGCTCTGACAAAAACTACCTGTCCACAGCAAGCAGGAATATTGAGCTAATATTTATCAATCTAAAAAAAGATAGTAGCATTCTATTTCCCGGAGGAAAATTGCTTGTTCCCTACAGTATCTTAGAAGAAAAGGATGGCGTATTTAAATTGGTAGAAATAACCAAAGAGGCTAAGAAAGCTATAAAAAACAAAAAGGCGATAAGAAAGTTCTTTTCTGATCAGACAAGCAAATCTCTATTAATCTATATTTTTGGAAATTTTACCCATTTAAACTTTGATAAGGATAACGGGTTTTCTATTAGTTTAGATGGTAGACCTGAAGCATTTGATAAAGGCTTTAACAATAAAAAATGGCTTAAATTAAAAAAAATTTGCAAGCTTTAACTGTAGACTACCTTTCCATCGACTATTTTTGCACTTTTATCTACTAATTTCGAAATGATCGGATTATGAGAAGCAATAATAGCAGAGATATTGTGCTCTTTAATTAGTTCTATTAGAAACCTCATAACTTTTGTAGTGGTTGACTGATCAAGATTTCCTGTTGGTTCATCTGCGAATAGTAGGGCTGGTTCATTAATAATTGCTCTACATATTGCAACCCTTTGCTGCTCACCTCCAGATAACTCAGCTGGTCGGTTATTCATACGGTTCACCAACCCTACCTTTTCTAGGAGGTACTGACCTTTTTGAGTTGCAATTTTTTTTTTTCTACCATCAAAAAGTAAGGGGAAGATTACATTCTCCAAAGCCGAAAATTCTTGAATGAGGTGATGAAATTGAAAAACAAATCCTATGTTTTTTCGTCTGATAATCGATGTTTGCAAGTCATTTTTAGTATCCACTCTTGAGCCATTAATATAAATATTGCCAGAAAATTTACTATCCAATAAGCCAGCAATTTGAAGAAAAGTAGTTTTTCCTGAACCGGAAGGAGAAAAAAGACCGAGGACCTCATTTCTCTTAATAGCAAAATCCATTCCTTTAAATATTTCAATCGATGGCATATCACCCTTTCCACCGAATACCTTTGTAACTTTCTGCAACTTCAGAACGGTATCACTCATATTTTAAGGCCTCTGCGGGATCCAAATTTGCTGCTTTTGTTGCTGGGAAAATGGTTATTGTAAAAGAGATTGATAGAGAGACCACTAATGCAAAAACAACGTCTTCTATTCTTAGCTTTGCAGGAACTTGAGTCAAAAACCTAATCTCTTCATTCCAAACTGACGCCCCAATTATGTACTCAACCAGCCATTGTATCTCATTTATATAAATAACAAAGAGCATCCCAATAGTGACGCCTAGGATCGTTCCCACCACTCCAATTAAACTCCCACAGATAAAAAATATTCTCAAAATTGAGGCTCTTGTTAACCCTAGAGACCGGAGTATCCCGATGTCTCTACCTTTATTTTTTACCAGCATTACAAGCCCAGAAATAATATTCATGGCAGCAATAAGTACTATTAGAGATAGAATTATAAACATTACTCTACGTTCTAAATCTAAAGCATCCAAGAACGCTGCGGTTCTTTCCTTCCATGACCAAAGAAAATATTTTTCTGCCAATTCATCTGCAATGTTATTTTTGAATTCGTCAACCTTAAATGGGTTTTCTAAAAGTACCGCGATTAAGTCAGCCTTATTAGCTCTATTAAAAAAAGTCTGGGCATCTTCTATCGGCATGTAAAGTCTGGTACTATCTATGTCATATCGACCAACTGAAAAGATATATTTTACTTTATATACATTTACCCTCGGAATAGTTCCAAAGACGGATTTTGTCCCATTTGGACTGATGAGTTTAATTGTGTCATTAATAGATATGCTTAGTTTTCTAGCGAGCTGAGCTCCTATTGCTACACCGTCGCTAAAATTTTCTATACTACCCTCAGAGTTGATGGGCTCATTTACTAACCCTATATTAGCAAGTGAGCCCTTCCCAATTCCATAAACTTCTACTCCAGTACTGTTATTATTTTTACTCGCTAGAACTTGCTCCTTCACCAAGGGGTACGCCGCTTTAAAGTTTTTTTGATCCCTTAACTCTTGGATAATACTTCTAACATCTTCAACATTAAATCCCTTATCAAGGTCACTGGAAAGTGTTTTTTTGTAAATTGCAAGATGGGAATTAGCTCCAACAATTTTTTCCACAAATTCAGTCCTAAAACCAATCATCACCGCTTGGACTATAACTAAGGTTGCTACACCTAAAATCACACCGATGAGGGCATACAACGCTATTATAGATATACCACCCTCCCTTCTTTTTGACATTAGATAACGCCATGCAATCATGAACTCATATTTCTTAAAAATAGCCATTCAAATACTAGTCTTTTACCAGGGCTTTGTAAGCAGTGGAGATCTTTTTTATTACTTCTTCCAAAGGTAATAGAGTTGCTTCACCGGTACTTCTATATACAAGCTCTATTTTTCCTTCAGCGACCCCCTTTGGACCAACTACAATTTGCCAAGGCAACCCAATTAGATCCATTTTCGCGAACTTAGCTCCAGGCCTCTCGTTT
Organism: uncultured Alphaproteobacteria bacterium; assembly: GCA_902524845.1. Taxonomy (GTDB): domain Bacteria; phylum Pseudomonadota; class Alphaproteobacteria; order Rhodobacterales; family Rhodobacteraceae; genus CACIJG01. The sequence continues at coordinate 26,253 of CABZEW010000005.1, read as the reverse complement.
GTATCATCATATAAGATCTCTATTCCATTGGTACCCAGTTCTTCATAAACTTTATCACAAACTCTTAAACACTCCTCGTCCCTATGATTTAAATTTATTAGTCCTGCAAAAAAGGGAGAAACTGGTTCTGGCCAGATAATACCTCTCTCATCGTGGCTTGCCTCTATAATTGCACCTACTAATCGAGAAACTCCTATTCCGTGGCTCCCCATATGGACAGGCACTCTTTGCCCATCAGGATTTACTACATAAGCATTCATTGGCTCTGAATATTTGGTGCCAAAATAAAATATTTGGCCTACTTCGATTGCCTTACTTTCTATCCGACGCTCTTCTGGGACTTCTAGGAAAATATTTGCATCATGAGTATCCTCAGTTCTAGCGTAGGGTGTGGTAAAACTTTCCACCACTTTTTTAATATCCGTATTCTGATAGTAGTCTAGCTTCCCTTGACCTGTGTCCATATCAAGCAAAGTTTTATCAAAATAAACTGTGCTTTCCCCAGTGTTGGCCAAAACTAAAAACTCATGACTATAGTTACCTCCAATGGGGCCTGTCTCGGCTTTCATAGGAATGGCCTTTAATCCCATCCTATTAAATGTTCGCAAATAGCTCACGAAATGTCTATTGTAGGCATCTATGGCTTCTTTTTCGTTCAAATCAAAATTATAGCCATCCTTCATGTAAAATTCTCTTCCTCTCATCACGCCAAACCTAGGTCTAAGTTCGTCACGGAATTTCCACTGAATGTGATACAAAGTTAAAGGAAGATCTTTATATGATGAGACGTTAGATCTAAATATGTCCGTTATTAATTCTTCATTGGTAGGACCATATAAGTAATTACGATCCTGTCGATCGTTGATCCTTAACATTTCCTTTCCATAGTCATCATATCTTCCACTCTCCTGCCACAACTCGGCTGGTTGGATTGTTGGCATTAGCATGGGAATATGCCCAGCTTTTATCTGCTCATCATGCACAATTTCTTCTATTTTCTTTAGAACTTTAAAGCCTAATGGTAGCCACGAATATATACCAGCCGTTGTTTGTTTAATCATTCCACAGCGCAACATCAATTGATGACTTATTATATTAGCTTCAGCTGGCACTTCTTTTAAAATTGGCAAAAAATATTGGCTGAGCTTCATTTCATTCTCCTCAACTATTAGAAAACTTGTTTTTTTTTGCCTCTACAGTCAGGCATGACTTCAAGGCTTTATTCAATTCTTGAATGCGTCTATTTACAACCTCACCATTAATGCACGCTACTTTTGGTTGAAAGTATAATTCTACCTCATCTGCTCTTAGACTAAAGTCTATCTTATCTAAAAGATTTTTTTCGCCAAAAAAAGTTGAAGCCAACCTTAATCCCCTACCTATTACAAGAGCAATTTTTCTCTTCTTCCTAGAAATAATTTTAAAGAACCTATTATTAAAAACTTTTTCTGGTTTTGCCTTATGTCTAAACAAAAGTATCGCAGCTAAGAATACCCTTTCTTTGTGACTGAGACCACTAATATTTGAACGAGTAACAAGCTCTAAACACATTTCAGTTTTATAGTCGGGGTGTGCTATCCAGGCAATATCATGTAATTTAGTCGCAGCTAAAATGACTCTTTTTGTCTTACGTGGAAGATTTTTATATAATGGAGAAATCCAGTTAAAAGTATGCTTAGACATTTCAGGAAACCTTGACTCTTTTTTTTGAAAAAATTTAGCAGCCTCTATTAGGGGATCCTTTCTTTTCTCTACTTCACTTAGGTCCTGGTAGATAAATCCCTCTCTCACACCAAAAGACGAGAAGGTGAGCTCCTTGACCTGGAGCTCATCAATAATAATTTCTAATAATCGAGCAGAGGGAGGTAACAGTTCCAATCTCTCTAAAGAAATATTCATTTGGTCATATTTGTTTAAAAATGAACTATCTCGAATGAATGCCAAAGTCTTTTTTAGTTTTTTACTCTCAACTTTATATCCTTGGATTATCTTCAGTGGATACTTGATCCTTTGCATATGTATTTTTGCTATAGCTCTCCAAGATCCTCCTATTAAGAAAAATGGATTGTCTTTTGCTGTATTGGCATTAATCACACTCAACAGCTGTTTCCGCATATAACTATCTAAATTTTCAAATTCTCTGCCCAGCTTCTTGATTGAGAGAGGACCCAGCAAAACGGAATTACATTCAGTAACTACATTTTTACGAATATATGCGAACTCTACTGAATTACCCCCAAGATCACAGATTACCCCTTTTGCACTTGGAAACCCCAATAAAATACCTTGAGCTGCGTAAAAGGCCTCTTTCTTGCCAGATATTACATCGACACCGATATTTGTTTTTTTTCGAACTAATTCGACCAGGACATCGGAATTACTAGCCTCTCTTAGCGCAGACGTACCAAACATTATTATTTTGGTAATTTCCATATTTCGACAAATAGCTACGTATCGGTTTATTATACGCGACACCGCCTCAATTGTATCAGTGTCAAAAGGCTTGCCTCCAAAAGATTGCATTCCCAATCTAAAGAAAACCTTTTCATTATATAAATACAATGGTGAACGCTTAGGCCCATCAAAGACTACGAGCCTGATTGAGTTAGAACCAATATCGATAATTCCTATTCGTTTCAAAATTTTCAAAATGTTTTTTTTCTTTTTTTGCTGACACTCAATAAATTTGGCGGAGCATTTAGTGCTGCTCTCCCTCTTCCTGACAAAGAGGGATTTTCAATAAAATATTCGTGGCAACTAAAGCTTGATTCGTTCGGCTTAAAATGGTGTCTTTTATATTGGCCGTCCGGTTGAAGCACCCATGATTGTTCTTTGTCAGCTAAATTAGCTACCATGATCTGATTAACAATTTGTGACTTCACCGTCAAATTTTTAATCTCTACAAAAGATTCCACTCGACGGTTTAAATTCCTTCCCATCCAGTCCGCTGAGGAAATAAAAACTTTAGCTTTTGTGGAAGGCAACTGAAACCCATTACCAAATACACACACTCTACTATGCTCCAAGAAACGCCCTATTACAGATTTAACACGGATGTTTTCAGAAAGACCTTTTATACCAGGTCTTAATCCACAAATGCCTCGAATGATCATATTGATCTTAACTCCAGATTGGCTAGCCTTATATAAAGCATCAATGACTTCTGGATCGATAAGAGCATTCAATTTCACCCAAATTTCAGCTGGCTTATTTTTTTTTGCTAAGGACATTTCATTTTTTATCATTTTAATTAAGCTAATCTTTAGCTCGAGAGGCGCTATGATCATGCTTTCCAAATCTGTTGGTTTTACATATCCTGATAGATAATTAAAAACTTTTGTAACATCTCTACCTAAAGAAGCGTCCGAAGTGAAAAGACTCAAATCGGTATAAATCTTTGCAGTATCAGGGTGATAGTTTCCTGTACCAACATGCGTGTAAGTTCTTAATCCCTTACCTTCTTGTCTTACAATAGTCGATAGCTTTGCATGTGTTTTCCAATCCATAAAACCGTAGACTACTTGCGCCCCTGCCTTCTCGAGCTCCCGTGATACGTTTATATTATTTGCCTCATCAAATCTAGCTTTTAACTCGACTAAGGCCGTAACTGTTTTCCCATTTTCAGCAGCTTCACATAATGCTCTTACTATGGGACTATCAGGCGTTGTTCTATATAAAGTTTGTTTAATAGCAATGACATTTGGGTCGCGGGCTGCTAGTTCTAAAAAACTAACGACGGTATCAAAGGTCTCATATGGATGTTGCAAAAGAAGATCCTTCTGCCTTATTGCAGAAAAAATATCACCGTTGAAATCTTCTATTCTCTCTGGACTTCTGGGAATAAACGTTTTCCACTTTAAGCTTTGTTTCGCTGGGATAATTAACCCGTCTAAATCAGACAATCCGATCATTTCGTTAACCTGTATTACCTGCGTTCTGTCAAACCCTATCTCCTTTGAAATTAGCCTCAACAAAGGATCTGCCGTGCTTTTTGTCACTTTCATTCGTATTACTTCTCCACGCTTTCGGCGCTTTAATGCAATTTCAAACTCACGAACAAGATCTTCCGCTTCTTCCTCAACTTCTAAGTCACTGTCTCTAAGAATTCGAAAGGAAAAATACTCTTCGAGAAAATAGTTTGGAAATAGCCTATGAATGAAAACAACTATAAAATCTTCAAGTAATAAAAACCTTTTCTCCCCCACAGCTCCATCCTTAAGCTTTTGGAATCTATTAAGCATTCCTGGAATAGGAACCAAAGCGTTCAAAGATTTTTTCCCGTCTCTATTTCTTAATTTTAATGCTAGGGCAGAGCCTTCAGTTGGGATAAATGGAAATGGATGGGCGGGATCTATAGCCAAAGGGGTAAGTGCTGGAAAAACCTTTGACATAAATTGTTTCTCTAGACTCTTTTTTTCGGATGCCAGTATTCCTCGTGGTTTAATTAGCTCTACGCCCTTTTGTTTCAAATTAGATAATAGACAAGGCAATAGCTCTTGCTGTTTCTCTATCAGAGCTTTGGCTTCTCTTTCTATTTGTATTAACTGTTCTTCAGGGGTAAGACCATCAGCACTGATTACTTCAATCTTGTTTTTTACCATTTGTCTAAGTCCAGCAACTCGAACCGTATAAAACTCGTCAAGATTTCGGGCGGATATTGCAAGAAATCTGAGCTTTTCTAACAATGGTACATTTTTATTATTAGCTTCTTGTAAAACTCGCCAATTAAACGAAATCCAAGAAAGCTCCCTATTTATTAATTTATTAACTGTTCCATGATCATTGGAATATTTTAGTTCAAGGTCATTATCTTGATTTAAGAAATCTGCGTTGATGTTGCCCATATTTGTTAATATTTCTTTTCTGTTTGGCTCAATGCAGCATCGATAAATGATCTGGTTAATTTTGTTTTTAGAACAAGTGATTTATGGTCTACATAGTTTACAAATTCATAAATCGAACTGTAGGTCCTGTTAATTCGGGTGGCAATGTAGGTCAGGTTTGAATGCTTTATATAAATTTGCCTATCATTAAAGTATTTCAGCAGAAGTGCCATTACTAAACTATCATCGGGCTCTTTAATGTTAGTTTTGCTGAAACTTTGCAACCTAGACTCTAAATCCTTAAGACCTATAGATAACTCATTAGGCATTTTCCTTGAGGATATTAGTAACTTTCCTCCTCTACTTCCAACACTGTTAATAAGGTGAAATATACCTTCTTCTATTTTTGATTTTCTCAACCTTTCAGCATTCTCAATAATATCTATATCCTCAACACAAACTAAATCATGATTCAGGCCTTTTTCCACTTCTTGCAAAACTGTCTCAAGCTTCACATGCTTGGCGTTGTTCTCTTTACACCAGATAAGTGCTAGGTGTGTTTTACCGCTACCTTTTGGACCAACTAGTAACAGAACGCCTGACCCCCACCTATCTGAGTTATCTAAAAGAGTAACAGCTTCCAAATTGCTTGAAGAAATAAAAAAATCTTCTTTTTCTAAAGTCTCTTTTAAACTGAGACCTAAAACGAGCTGCTCATTCATATTTTTATTCAAATTGTTCTTTTAGTAATCTTTCTTCTAACCCATGCCCTGGATCGAATAACAGTTTATGTTTTAATCTCTTTTCAATTGTTATGGAAACGTGCCTCACATTTTTAACTTCCGATGTGTCGGCTACGGCAGACACGGGTCTTTTACTCGCGCTCTTTACCTCGATACCTATTCTTGCATCTAGAGGCAATAGAGCTCCCCTCCATCTTCTTGGTCTATAAGCAGAAATAGCTGTTAAACCTAGAATATTGGCTCCTATAGGTAAAATTGGTCCATGAACAGAGTAATTATACGCAGTTGATCCTGCTGGGGTGCATACTAATGCTCCGTCACATACGAGCTCCTTAAGTTTTTCAGACCCATCAATGGATATACTCAGTTTTGCTGCTTGGGGACCAGATCTTAAGATAGAAACCTCATTAATAGCTAGCTCCTCTTCTTTTTGCCCATCTGTTTTCGTAGCAATCATTCTTAAAGGATTTACGATCTCTTCCTTTGCTACCTGAATACGCGCTTCCAAGTCATCAAAGTTGAAAGTGTTCATCAAAAAACCAACGGTACCCTTATTCATGCCATAGACCGAAACATTTTTTTTCGATAATTTTTTAAGCATCTGTAGCATAAACCCGTCCCCACCGAGGGCAACCACGACATCAGCTTTTTCAACTCCAAAATCCCTGTAACGTTCTCGAAGTTTGTTTAGCGCCTCTTTCGCCTCCAGGTCATCACTTGCCATAAATGTTAACTTTTTATTGGTCATATTTTTTCTACAGGATCCCGTATAAAGGTTATAGATAAAACTAATCTTTTTAACAACAAATGATGCTAAATATATTTATAATATCAGAAAAAAAACTGGTACAGATAGTGCAGATTTAATATACATGATTACGAATCAAACGAATAATTGAAAGAGATATTGGGTGTATTATGAATTATCTAGGCAAAACTCACTTTTTTGGTGGAACTTTATCATCTCAGGATCCAGAAATTTTTGACTCTCTAGAAAGAGAGTTGGGCAGACAACGGAATGAAATTGAGCTTATTGCGTCAGAAAATATTGCATCTGCAGCTGTAATGGAGGCACAGGGTTCCGTTATGACAAATAAGTACGCTGAAGGATATCCAGGTAGAAGATATTATGGTGGTTGTGAAAACGTGGATGTTGCGGAGAGATTAGCAATATCTAGAGCGTGCCAGCTCTACAATTGCGAATTCGCTAATGTACAACCAAATTCCGGTAGCCAAGCTAACCAGGCTGTTTTTTTGGCTCTTATGAAGCCTGGGGATACTTTTCTGTCAATGGACCTTGCCTCAGGTGGGCATCTTACACATGGAGCCAAACCCAATCAATCCGGGAAATGGTTTAACCCCATTCACTATGAGGTTACAAAAGATACAAATACTGTTGACTATAATCAAATTCTTGAGCTTGCTAAACTCCACAAACCCAAGTTAATTATTGCAGGCGGCTCAGCAATCCCACGTATCTTGGATTTTAAGAAATTTCGTGATATCTGTGATCAGGTCGGAGCTTATCTCTTAGTTGATATGGCACATATTTCGGGACTGGTTGCCGGTGGCGTGCATCCAAACCCCATAAAGTACGCAGACGTTGTGACCTCAACCACTCATAAAACCTTACGCGGACCAAGAGGAGGGATGATACTTTGCAATGATCCCGATATTGCAAAGAAAGTAAACTCAGCAATTTTTCCAGGTATACAAGGCGGCCCATTGATGCATGTTATCGCCGCAAAAGCTGTAGCATTTAAAGAAGCTTTAAGTGGTGAGTTTGTACAATATCAAAAACAAGTAATAAAGAATGCGAAAATACTAGCTGAAACATTACAAAATGGAGGTCTTGATTTAGTTACTGGTGGAACAGACACCCATGTTTTACTTGTAGATCTCAGGAAAAAAAGAGTCACGGGAGCTACGGCAGAAAGGGTACTTGGGGAAGGAAATATTGTTTGTAATAAAAATGGTATCCCCTTTGATACTGAAAAACCAACCATTACATCAGGAATACGGTTAGGGACCCCTGCGGCAACCACGAGGGGTTTTAAAGAAAAACAATTTAAGCAAGTTGGTTCTTGGATTTTGCAAATATTTGATAACGTTAACTCCGAGCAATCGTCAAAAGTAATTTCAGAAGTTAAGAGAGAGGTGCTTGATCTATGTAGTGAGTTCCCTATCTACTAGAAAGAGGTTCCTAATCTTTAGGAAAGCAAATGAAGCTTATATACTTAGTTAAAACAATTATCTTCTTTACATTACCTGTAACACTTCCCGCGTGTTCAGAAAAAAATTGGCCTGAGCTATCGCCACTCAGCGAATTTGAAAATAATTTTTTTGTAGATTAAAAAAATGAAAACTGAGTTTCATAGAATAACTCGATTACCCTCCTACGTGTTTGCAGAGGTTAATAAACTGAAGGCAAAGTATCGTGATCAGGGCCATGATATTATTGACTTTGGAATGGGAAACCCTGATATTGATACTGAATCTTTTATTGTTGATAAGCTAATTGAAACAATAAAAAAACCAAAAACTCATAGATACTCTGTTTCTAAAGGGATCAAAGGTCTCAGGAAAGCCCAAGCCGATTACTACGCTAGAAGGTTCTCAGTCAAGCTAGACCCAGAGAAGGAAATCATCGCAACTCTAGGTTCAAAAGAGGGATTGGCTAATTTAGCTATGGCAATAACTGATCCGGGCGATGTGATTTTAGTTCCTAATCCATCATACCCAATTCATCCATATGGTTTCATAATTGCTGGAGGCTCTTTGAGACATTTACCAACCTTGTCAAATGGACAATTTGATGAGGATGAGTATTTCAAAACCCTCACGCGTTCTCTAAAACATATTTCTCCTAAACCAGTGGCTATAGTAATTTCATTCCCATCTAACCCAACTACAAAAACATGCACCCTAAAATTTTATGAAGAATTAGTTAAGGTAGCAAAACAAAATGAAGTGTGGATATTGTCTGATCTTGCATACGCTGAAATTTATTTTGGTGAAAATCCACCGCCATCGATTTTACAAGTATCAGGCGCTAAATCGGTTGCAGTTGAGTTTACATCGATGTCAAAAACATTCAGCATGCCAGGTTGGAGAATGGGTTTTGCTGTGGGCAACGAGATATTGATAGCAGCATTAGAGAAAATTAAATCATATCTCGATTATGGGGCATTCACGCCAATCCAAGTAGCAGCATCCAGTGCGCTAAGCTCGGATCCTGCCACAATAGAGAAGATCAGGGGAGTTTACAGAAACCGAAGAGATGTCTTGGTTGACGCGATGGGTAAGGCCGGATGGGATATTCCTTTACCAGAAGCAACGATGTTTGCATGGGCACCAATCCCCGAAAAATTTAGACCTTTAGGTTCATTAGAGTTTTCTAAAGTCCTTCTTAAAGAGGCTGATATTTCTGTCGCTCCTGGGATAGGTTTTGGAGAATATGGTGAAAACTTTGTTAGAATTGGCCTCGTAGAAAATGAACACAGGATTAGGCAAGCAGCGAGGAACATTAAATCTGTCTTCAAGAAAGCAGATGAAATACTCTCTGAATATAGTCTTGATCAGACAGACTTATGATGAATAAATACAAATTAAATGTAGGAATTATCGGTCTTGGGACAGTTGGCTCTGGCGTTATTAAGCTATTGAAGAAACAAAGACGCAACATAAAAAATCGGACAGGTATTGAACTAAAAGTAGTAGCCATAACCGCAAGAAATAGAAGAAAAAGAAGAGGCGTCGATATTAGTTCGTTTAAATGGGTAGACTCTCCATTAGAGATAGCAAGAGACCCAGAGGTAGACGTAGTGGTTGAACTAATAGGTGATACGGATAAAACTGCTGCAAAAGTTATAAGAGAAGCAATAAGTAACGGTAAGCATGTCGTCACAGCCAATAAATCTCTTCTAGCTAAAGAGGGTTCTTTTTTTGAGGAACTTGCAAAGGAAAAAGGCGTATTTTTGAGGTACGAAGCGGCAGTTGCTGGGGGAATACCTATCATAAAAGTGTTACAGGACTCTCTGATAGTAAATAAAATTTCTAAACTATATGGTGTGATCAACGGAACGTGTAATTTCATACTTACCAAAATGGAGTCTGATGGACGGGAATACCTAGATGTATTTTCTGAAGCAAAAAAACTTGGCTACGTTGAAAGTGATCCACGGCTAGATATTGGAGGGATTGACTCCGCCCATAAACTAGCTCTACTTTCTTGTTTGGCGTTCGGGACCACTCTAAACTTTAAATCAGTGAAAACTGAAGGAATAGACCATATTTCTATAGAAGATATTCAAGAAGCTGATCTGATTGGCTATAAAATAAAGTTACTTGCGACAGCGGAATATAGTAAAAATACGCTTATTCAGGAAGTCTCTCCAAAATTAATAAGAAAAGGCAGTCCAATTGCTCAGGTAAACGGCAGCACAAATATAATAGCAATAGAGGGAGAAGAAATAGGTACTACTGTTTTTTCTGGTCCAGGTGCGGGGATGGGGCCTACTGCTTCCTCAGTAGTCTCAGACTTGGTGGCCATTGCTTCTAGAAAGAGTAAATCAACTTTTTTAACTGGTGAAAAGATCAACGGTAGCAATAAGTATGAGTCTACCTCTAAAAAGAGCTCATTTTATTTAAGATTTATACTGAAAGACAAGCCGGGTGTTATAGCTCGATTATCAGGAAAACTAAGCAGCTGCGGTATATCAATCAGCCAAATGAAACAGAAACCCTTTGCAAAGCAGAAAGCAACATTAATCATAACTACACACAAAACTCTTCAGGAAAACTTGGAAAAAGCTTTGATCGATATAAAGAATTTAAAGATATGTGAGCAACGGCCAGTTTGCATTGAAATTCAAGAATTTCAAAAGGGAAGCCAAGTTAGTTGATAAAAGAAGTTCTATGTCACTGAATGAGATGGGTAAAGACGCTTATTATTTTTCTGTTGTTGACCTAAAAGATAAATTTTTTGTGAAAGATGAAGAGAGCAAAGAAGAATTTGTTGGGTTAAGAGCTCTATTTTTAGATTCAAAGAATTGGGCATTTAGAGAAGTCACAATGCCAAAGTCAAGAGACAGTTAATGAGTTTTCTGGGAATATCAGAGTCCTATACCAACAAAAAGTGGGTTGGGCCAAGCGAACAGAACTTGAAGAAATCATTACGTTTTTCAAAGAATCTTTCCATATCACAACTAAGCGCATACCAATTAATCAAAAATAAAATTGATGAAAAAGACTATTTAGAATATGTCAGCCCAAGAATAAAAAATTTGGTGCCCAATCCAAAAATATTCCACCATATGGAAAAAGGCTCATTGCGCTTATTAAAGGCAATCGAGAAAAAAGAAAAAGTCGCCATATTTGCGGATTATGATGTAGACGGTACTGTTTCTGCAGCACTAATTTCTCTTTGGTTAAGAAATGCTTCTATTGAACCAACCGTATACATACCAGATAGAGAGTCAGAGGGATTTGGGCCCAATATTGACGCAATGAAAAAACTTGCTATCAATCACACTCTTATTATTTGTGTTGACTGCGGCACTGACTCAGAGAAAGCAATTAGGGAAGCCACAGATAGAGGCGTTGACGTAATTGTGATAGATCACCATAAGTCTGAGACCTTTTCAGAGTCTGCCTATGCAGTAATAAACCCAAATAGATTTGATGAAAAAAATATATTTCCGTATCTCTGTGCTGCTGGAGTTGTATTTATTTTTTTGATTGAAATGAATAGTATTATTCCTGAAAAAGAAAGATCAAAAATTAATCTTCTGAGCTATCTAGATCTCGTGGGTCTAGCTACTATAGCTGACGTAGTGCCTTTGATTGGGCTTAACCGAGCATATGTTAAACAAGGTCTTAAAATATTTCAACGCAGACTTTGCCTTAAAATGTTTGTGACACATTTTAGTTTAGTGCAGAACCTCAATGAGGAAACAATAGCATTCCAAGTCGCTCCGAGATTAAATGCCAGTGGGAGAATAGGGTCAGCTTTTCTGACATACCAATTCCTTGTATCTACCGACCCACGCAAAATCGAAAAGTATATTAATGAAATGGAAGCTGCTAATAAGGAACGCAAAGCATTAGAAAAGATAATTCTTAGCAGCGCAGTAAAACAAATATCAAATTCTGAAAGTCAGAAACCTTACACAATGGTAAAAGCCAAGGGTTGGCATAAGGGTGTGATTGGAATAATTGCCTCTCGACTAAAAGACTTATACTCCGAATTATGCGTAGCCATAACTATTGATGGCAATATAGCCCACGGGTCAATTCGATCATCGGACCAAATAGATCTTACAAAAATATTACATGAGCTAAAATACCGTGATGTCCTTATAAGTGGTGGAGGGCACAAGCAGGCAGCAGGGTTTTCCCTGGTTATCGATAAACTTGATGAATTTGATGAGATTGTTACGAACCATGTATCTGACCAAAAATCATTAAAAAACACTAGCGCTTTATTGGAAATTGATGGAATGATTGATATAGAAGGCGTGGATACTGAGTTAATCAATAATTTAAATCTGCTGGGACCTTATGGATCCCAGGTTCCACAACCAATAATAGTTATACCGAATTGCCAAATTCTGTTTACTAGAGAAATGGGAGAAGGACACATGTTATGTAAATTAAAAAAAGATAACGGCACTCTAGATGCAGTTTGTTTTAATGCAAGAAAAAGCGGCCTTGATATTACTTTATCAAAATCAAACCAAGTTCTGCATGTAGCTGGTAATCTTGTAAAAAATGAATGGAGAGGCGTTATAAAACCCCAAATGCGAATAGTTGACATAGCTAAAATCTAAAAAAAAAAAAAATAACTTGAAGTAGCTTTTATTTTTAGTAAAAGATTAGGAAAGCTGCGCCCTTCGTCTATCGGTTAGGACGCCAGATTTTCATTCTGGAAAGAGGGGTTCGATTCCCCTAGGGCGTACCAAATAAACTCCTTTACTGAATACCACCTAGATGAGCTGCGGTATCAAGCATACGGTTAGAAAAACCCCATTCATTATCATACCAAGACAGAACGCGGGTCATACCCTCTGTTAAAACTTTTGTCTGAGACCCTGCAAATATTGAGGAGGCAGGATGATGATTAAAATCTGATGAAACTAGTGGAGCATCTTCATAAGCCAAAATGCCTTTTAAAGTCGTGTTCGAGGCTTTTTCAATTACTTTATTAATTTCTTCAACAGTACTTGCTTTTTTGAAAATACATTTCAGATCGACACATGAAACGTTAGGGGTTGGAACTCGGATTGCTGATCCATCGAGTTTTCCTTTCAGTTCAGGGAGGACTAAAGAAACAGCTTGAGCTGCTCCCGTAGACGTTGGGATCATGTTCAGGGAAGCCGCTCGAGCGCGGTAATAATCTTTGTGTAGGGTGTCAAGAACTGGTTGATCTCCGGTATAGCTATGTATTGTGGTCATATACCCTACTTCTATACCAAAACTTTCGTGTAAAACTTTCACTACGGGAGCTAGACAATTTGTTGTACAAGATGCATTAGAAACAATTACGTCCGCTGTTGTCAGCGACTCATGATTGACACCAAAAACAACCGTTCGATCAACGTTGCTCGCAGGAGCAGATATTAAAACTTTGTTAGAACCATTATTTAAATGTAATGTTGCCTTTTCTTTGTCAGTGAAGATACCTGTACACTCAAGGGCGACATCTACCTCTGACCACGGTAATTTAGCTGGATCTTTTTCTGCAGTAATTTCGATCTCCGAGTCGTCTATCTTAAGGTAATTTTTGTGTAGCGAGAGTTCTAAAGGAAACCGACCATGTACACTATCGTACTTAAGTAAATGCAGGTTCATCTCTGGTGAGCCAAGATCGTTAATAGCAACAATGTCTATATCTTTTCTGTTATTCTCCACGGACGCTCTCAAGATATTTCTTCCGATCCGCCCAAATCCATTAATTGCCAACTTAACTGACATTTTCCACCTCATGTGTTTATGATGTTTTTGTATCTTGATACTGTTTAATCAATTTAAAAAAAATGAAAAGTCTTTTATCATATATTACTAAAAACTGTTTTCTACAGCTTAATTAAGATAAAAGTTTACGTAACTCCGCTTTTTGAATTTTTCCTGTCGACGTCTTTGGAAGTTCTCTAAAAATTACAGCTCTTGGAACCTTAAAATTTGCTAAATTTTCTTTACAAAATTTTAAAACCTGATCCTCTGTTATGGAAACACCCGCTTTTGCTTCAATAAAAGCACAGGGCGTTTCGCCCCACTTTTCATCGGGCTTTGCTATTACAGCACAGGCAATTACACCCTCAATCCTGAAAATACAATTCTCTATCTCGATTGAGGAAATATTTTCTCCACCTGAGATTATTATATCTTTAGCCCTATCCTTTAATTGTATATACCCATCTTCATATATTACTCCTAAGTCACCAGTTCTAAACCAACCATCTTGAAATGCTTTTCTAGTAGATTCTTCATCTTTCAAGTATCCCTTCATAGTAATATTACCCCTGAGAAGAACTTCACCTAATTCAATTCCATTACACTCTACTTCTTTTCCCGTTTCTGAATTGATAACCTTTAGATCTTCCTGTACCAAGTATGAAACTCCTTGTCTGGACTTTAAGTTAGCTTTCTCAGAAGCAGCCAAGTTATCCCACTCATCTTTCCATTTACAAATAACCGCTGGCCCATATACTTCAGTTAATCCATAAACGTGAGTTACGTCAAAACCAACCTTTTCAATTTCTTCAAGTATCTTGGCTGGTGGAGGAGCCGCTGCAGTCATTAACTTTACTCTGCTGTTAAGTTCCTTTATGTGGGCAGCATTAGTATTAATAATGAAACTTAAAACTGTGGGAGCACCGCATAAATATTCAACCCCATGACTTGAGATTTTTTCATAAATATTCTCTCCCGTTACTTTTCTCAAACAGATATTTGTGCCGGCTCTCATGGCTATAGTCCAAGGGAAACACCATCCATTACAGTGAAACATTGGTAAGGTCCATAAATAGGTAGGATGCATTTTCATGTCCCACTCAAGAACGTTACCCATTGCATTTAGGTAAGCCCCCCTATGATGATATACAACACCTTTTGGATTTCCTGTAGTTCCGGAGGTATAATTTATGCTTAAATTTTCCCATTCGTCTAGTGGTTTGTAATGATCAAAGTCTAAGTCGTGGCTACCTAAAAATTCCTCATAATCCATTTGGTCATAAGACGCTTCAAAGGTGAACGTTTGTTCATCTTTAATGATGATAATATCCGGTTTTTTTTTAGATAAACTTACTGCTTCTTTCCCAGCGCCCAAAAACTCTGTATCAACGAACAATAATTTTATATCTGAATGATCAATAATATAGGCTATCGTCCTAGCATCTAGTCTGTAATTTATTGCGTTCAATATCATACCTGCCATGGGTACTCCAAAGTGTGCTTCATATAATTCCGGAGTATTCGATGCGATAAATCCTACTACATCACCCATGGCAAGTTTTTGGGATAAAGAATTTGCAAGATGCTTACATCTTGTAAAAGTCTGCTCCCAAGTAAAATGTTTTTCTTCATGAATAATACTAAGACGATCTGGAAATACATTTGCTGCCTTTTCTATAAATACGATGGGTGTTAAAGGTGAGTAGTTAGCATGATTTTTTTTTAATTTATCCTGTTGCATCTTTTTCTAATCAAACTTTCTTCGTGCATTAAAAGCCGCTACAATTGTACTATCATCTAAATAATCTAATTCTCCTCCTACTGGAACACCCTGTGCAAGAGAAGTTATTTTAATTGAATATTTATTTAATTCTTGAAAAATATAATTGGCAGTAGTTTGACCTGTTATGGTTGCACCCAATGCCAGTACTATTTCCTTAACGCTCCCAGAAGCTACTCTCTCTGTTAATGTTGCAATTTTCAATTCTTCAGGGCCTATGCCCTCCATTGGAGATAAAAGCCCTCCCAAAACGTGAAATACTCCTTTGAAAACGCCTGACCTATTCATAGCCCATAGATCAGATATATCTTCTACAACACACACTAAGCTACCATCTCTAGATTTGTCAGAACACACATCACAGACTGCATCCAGTGTCACGTTGCCACAGCTTTTACAGTTTTTTACATTTTTACAGATATTCTCAAGAGAAAATATTAGCTGATCAAGTATAATTTCCCTTTTTTTTATCAAATGAAATACAAGCCTCTGTGCTGATCTAGGGCCAAGACCTGGCATCTTTGCAAAGATCTTAATTAATGACTCTAGGTCCGACTGACTTTCCTTTACATGACCACTTATCATTCTAGAAGGGCAACTTAAAACCTTCAGGCAATCCAAATGCCTGGCCCATTTTAGCCATTTCTTTTTTTGAGGCTTCCTCGCTTTTGATTTTGCAATCCTTAATAGCAGCTAAAAGTAGGTCTTCTATCACTTGTTTTTCAGAAGGAATTAGAATTGATTCATCTATTTCAACATTTTTATAATTTCCTTTAGCTGTACCAACGACCTTGACCAATCCGCCTCCTGCTTCACCTATAACCTCCACGTTATCTAGTCCGTTCTGGGCATCAAGCACCTTCTGTTGCATTTCCTGAGCCTGTTTCATTAACTTTGACATATCGCCCAGTTGGCCCAGTCCTTTAAACATCGTATTCCTCTTCTTTCATTGTTGTCCTTTTCACACACTCATTTTTTTACTGTAGCACCTGGAAAAATATCTAAGATTTCTTTCACAGCGCTAGTGTCTGTGGTTTCCGTTGATTTGTCCAATTCAGTATTTTTGATCATACCTTCGATGGGTTCAATTATTTCATCTTTTCCTTGTCTTTTCAAGGGTGACTTCCTTTCCAAATTGTAAACATGCATTGTGCTATCAGCTCTGCTACCCAAAACACTTTTGATTAGGGCATCAGGTGAAGGCATAATTGACATGTGGCATGCTCTGAACAATAGCATTTCCAAACTAGTTATAGATTGAGAAGCGATCTTTAATTCATCAATTCCTTTAAATAGTATTTGCCACAAACTCGTTAGAATGACTGGGTCAGTGCTGCTAACTAATTTCTTAGCGAGTTTCTTTTCCTCAGATGAATGATCATCACCAATTAACTCATGATCCATCAAGCTTGATACACTTACAAAATGTAGACATTCTAATAATTCCTGTAGCAATAAGGCGGGGCTGGTATTTCCAGAAATAGAAGATCTAACTCTTTTTAATGTCTCTTTTGTTTTTCCTTGGATAATGAGTTCAAGAAGATATAGAATTTCAAGCCTTGAGACTTTTCCTAATAACTCATTTACCATTTTGTTTTCAATAATTGTTTCACAATTTACCAGCACTTGATCAAGAATCGATAATGCATCTCGAACAGAGCCAGCGGCTTCTCTAGAAATGGTTTTTAAAGCTTCTTTTTCCGCTTTAAGTCCTTCACGTTTCAAAATTTCAAGAAGATGCTTCATAAGAACTTCGATTTCTAAGCGTCTTAAATCAAAACGACTAACCCTAGATAAAATTGTTAGCGGGATTTTTTTAATATCAGTTGTTGCAAAAATAAATTTAACATGCTCTGGAGGTTCTTCCAATGTCTTCAAGAGCGCATTGAAAGCAGAATTAGATAACATGTGTACCTCATCGATTATGTAAACTTTAAATTTTGCCGAAGCTGCTCTGTATACAACCGTCTCAATTATCTCTCGTATATCGTTTACTCCAGTTTTACTAGCTCCATCCATTTCAATTACATCTACGTGCCTACCCATTTGAATGGATTGACAGTTAGAACAAGTATTGCAAGGCTCTACATCACCGTCTTTTTTTTCTAAACAGTTAAGCGCTTTTGCAATAAGCCTTGCAGTAGAAGTTTTCCCTACCCCTCTATCGCCATGGAGCAAAAAGGCATGTCCCACTCTTTTTGAAAGAAAAGAGTTTTTCAACGTTTTCACCAATGTATCTTGGCCCACCAGTTCAGAAAATTGAGATGGTCTATATTTAAGTGCTAATACTTTATATGGCTCTACGGACAATTTTATGATTCCCTTTAATTTCCTAAATAAAAGTATTTACAAATTTCGCTTTAAACGAGAGATTGGCAAACGACCTAAACCAATACGATTTGGCTGCTTCTTTTCAGACCTGACCGGGTGATCGATAAGGTTTACCCGAGCCAATCTCTCGCGTATAATTATATCTCTTACAATGTCTTAAACAAGAAAATTAAAATATACCAAGGACCGTGCAATGGATTTAGATACCCTGCCACTATTTTCTAAAATTAATTTAAAAAGGAAGGCACATCTTAGAGACTCAAAACGACTTTTAAACCTTAAAGATTGTTGCCATTTACTTATATGGAGAGGAAAACTTCTTTTTCGTTTTAATGATGGAAAACCTGTTCCCTATCTTATAGAAAAAAGAACCAAGTTCATAAAAAATTTAAGTAATTATATTTTTCTTGGGGAGTTTGAAAATAAAAATATTGTTTTGTGGGATATGTCTCACTCAAGGGAAGTTTTAGGAAATACAGACCAAATTGGATCGTTTAATGATCGAGAAAAAAATTATCATCCAGATTTGCCAAAAGGTACCTATTTTTGTGATTTGCGAAATTTACTACCGATATTGAACACAAAATATGCAAATTTATGCGCAACCGCAAAAGGTATATACGAGTGGCACAAGCGAGTTAATTTCTGCCAATCTTGTGGAGGTAAATTATCTTCAGAAAAGGCTGGTTGGGAAAAGGTATGCGAAAAGTGTAATTTCAAGCAATTTCCTAGAATTGATCCTGTAGTCATCATGTTAATTATAAAGGGAAATGATATACTTTTAGGAAGATCACATGGTTGGCCAGAAAAAATGTATTCGTGTTTAGCGGGCTTTATTGAGCCCGGTGAAACCATTGAGGCAGCAGCCGAAAGAGAGGCAATGGAGGAGAGTGCTATAAAAATAAAAAATGTTAAGTACATAACTAGTCAACCGTGGCCATTTCCTGCATCACTGATGATGGGGTGTACAGGCGAAGCGCAAAACAGGACTATAAGTATCGACAAAAATGAACTTGAAGATGCTATTTGGGTAAGTAAAGAAGATGTTTTTAGAGCTCTTAATGGGTTAGACAAATCGATATTTATGGCAAGAAGAGGAGCTGTAGCAAGATATTTAATCGAAAAGTGGGTTGCTGGATTAATATGATAAACGTTTTTTTTTATTTGGCGTCAAATAATAGTCTTCGTTTGCTTGTCAATTTGATCGATTAAGATCTTTTAGTAACAATGTAGGTATAGTAGATAAGAAGTATGTTAGAGAAAAAAGATAATAAACAATGGGACTTTTGGATTGATCGCGGAGGAACGTTTACCGATATAATTGCTAGAGACCCTAGTGGCAAAATATTTACTGATAAAATGCTATCAGAGAATGCTCAACTTTATGCGGACGCAGGTATGGAGGGAATAAAGCGTTTTCTAAACGTGCCTCATGATGCAAAGATACCTGCAGATAATATAGACTCCATAAAAATGGGGACAACAGTCGCAACCAATGCCCTTCTTGAAAGAAAGGGGTTTCCTGTAGTTTTACTAACTACTAAAGGATTGAGAGATCAACTGCGTATCGCATACCAAAACAGGCCTAATCTTTTTGATCGAAAAATTATCTTAAGCGACCCTTTATATGATCACATAATCGAGGTTGAAGAAAGAGTTACGGCTTCCGGTGAAATATTGATGCCCATAAATAGAGAAAAGCTCTTTAACGATCTGAGAAAGGTAAAAAATACAAAAGAAAAATCTTGCGCAATTGTTTTTATGCATAGTTGCAAATTCAATAAACATGAAATAGAAGCAGAAAAAGTAGCAAAGGGTCTAGGGTTTTCGCACATTTCGTTGAGCTATAGAACATCTCAAATTATGAAGTACGTAATGAGAGGAGATACAACTATTGCAGATGCATACCTAAGCCCCGTTTTAAATAAATATATTGAAAATCTTTATTCAGAGTTCGAAGGAGATATAAACAGTAAAATAAGCTTTATGCAATCCAATGGAGGCCTCACAAATGCAAATCTTTTTTCAGGAAAGGACTCGATTTTATCTGGCCCAGCTGGTGGAGTAATAGGAGGAATAAAAACTAGCGCTCTGGAAAATGAACACAAAATAATTGGTTTCGATATGGGAGGAACTTCAACCGATGTTTGGCATTATTCTGGAGAACTAGAGCGCACAGTCAACAATAGTATTGATGGAATTCGAATCTCAATACCTATGTTAAGCATTAATACTATCGCAGCAGGTGGTGGAAGTATTCTCACTGAAAAATCAGGCAGATTAATAGTAGGACCCGAAAGTGCAGGCGCAAACCCGGGACCAACCTGTTACGATAGAGGAGGACCCTTAACCATTACCGATAGCAACCTTGTCACTGGAAGAATTCAATCAAATTTTTTTCCAAAAACTTTCGGTGATAATAGTAAAAAAAGTTTGTCACTAAGAGCATCTCGAAATCTTTTTAAACAGCTCAGCGATAAATTAAATGTTCCAATAGAGGAAATTGCAGAGGGATTCATTAGCGTCGCAGATAACAGTATGGCCGAAGCCATAAAAAAAATATCAGTTCAAAGAGGTTACGACCTCAGAGAATATTGCCTAACTGTATTCGGAGGAGCTGCAGGCCAGCACGCTTGTTCAATTGCAGAGATATTGGATATGAAGACCTGTCTTATTCACCCACATGCTTCAGTACTCTCAGCTTACGGTATGGGTTTAGCCGAGATAAGAACTAATAAAAGCATGATAGTAGAAAAAAATTTAAACAGAGAGACCTTATTAGAAAGCGCACTTGTAGCTGATAGTCTTATTACTGCAACAACGGAAGCTCTTGAAGAGCAAAACGTATCTGAAAAAAACATGACCCACGTGATAAAACTATTTATCAAGCTAAGTGGTACAGACACAAGCATAGACCTAGCGTTCGATTCGATTGCTCATTTACAATCAAGGTTTAGTGACACCTATCTCCGTCTTTTTGGGTTCAAACCCATTTCAAAAAAATTAGTCATAGAGTCTGTATTCGTCGAAGCTATCGGACGTACGGATCTAACTATAAAAAATAATATAGCTCCTGAAGAATTTAAAAGGCTACAGCCACCAATAGCGAATAAAAAAGTTTTTATTGATGGAGAGTGGAATGATTGTCAATTTTTCTGGATAGAAAATTTAAGTAAAACTGCAAGAATCCTTGGGCCTGCTGTCCTCGTAGGATCCCAGACATCAATTTTACTCAAGAGAGGCTGGGAGGGTACTCTTTTAGAGAGTGGTACCATAAAACTTAAAAGCGTGCGGACTTTTCGACCAAAAAGACATACTGAAAGTGCGCAAATTGAAGTGTTTAACAATTTATTCATGTCAATTGCTGAACAAATGGGTTTTGTTTTAGAGAAGACAGCCCAATCAATAACTATAAAAGAACGCCTAGATTTTTCCTGTGCTATTTTTGATAAGGATGGCGAGTTAGTTGCCAATGCTCCACATATGCCGGTTCATTTAGGATCTATGGACTCCACGGTCAAATCTATAATAAAAAATAATCCTACTTTATCTCAGGGTGACATTTTCGCTATAAATGCACCCTATAACGGTGGGACCCATCTCCCAGACATTACTATTGTTAATCCTATTTGGAACTCTAAAAAATCAGAAATAATTTTCTATACAGCAGCTAGAGGACATCATACTGATATCGGTGGACTTACTCCAGGATCCATGCCCTGTAATAGCAAGGATATACATGACGAAGGTATTTATATTGATAATTGGAAAATTGTAGATAATGGAATTTTTAGAGAAGAGGACATTAAAAATAAAATTCTGTCAGGCCCATATCCAGCAAGATCTCCTTTAACCAATATTGCTGATTTGAAAGCTCAAATAGCAGCATGCAAAAAAGGTGAAACAGAATTATTAAAAGTAGTCGATAAATATGGTCTTGAAACAGTTTTTCGGTTTCAAGAACTTGTTTGTCAAAATGCCGAAGATGCTGTTAGGGAGTCAATCAAGACGATAAAAGAAACAGAGGTCACATACTACATGGATAATGATTTGTTAGGTGGATCCAGAAAAATTAATATCAGACTGACACCTAGCATAGAAGATAGTTCTATAGAGGTTGATTTTAATGGAACCACAATGCAACTGGAAAGCAACTATAATGCTCCATTACCTGTAACCAGAGCAGCTGTATTGTACGCATTTAGAATATTAACCGGAGGCAATATTCCTATGAACTCCGGAATCATGAAACCAATTAAAATAAAAATTCCAAGAAGAAGTATGTTATCTCCAGAATATCCAGCTGCAGTAATCGCTGGTAATGTTGAGACCAGTCAGGCTGTGACCTCTGCCTTGTTAATGAGTTTTGGCCTTCAAGCCGCATCCCAGTCAACCATGAACAACATCACCTGGGGTAATGAGAAGTTCCAATACTATGAAACAATTTGTGGTGGCACTGGTGCTGGAATTGACTTTTCTGGGAAATTTTATGAAGGTACCTCCGCTGTACATAGCCATATGACAAACAGCCGGTTAACTGATCCGGAAACTCTTGAGTTTAGATACCCTGTCATTTTAAAAGAATTTTCGATACGTGCTGGTTCTGGAGGTGCTGGGCAGTACCATGGGGGTGACGGTGTAATTCGTAAAATCTATCTTTTAGAGCCAATGATAATTTCAGTACTGTCTGGTCATAGAACTATCGGCCCCCCAGGGTTATTAGGTGGAGGATCAGGTCAAGTGGGGTTAACCAGTCTTCTGAGAAACAATGGAAGGGTTAAGAAATTAAAGTATGCTGATCAGATAGAAGGAAAAAAAGGTGATACTCTAGTTGTGGAAACCCCTGGGGGAGGAGCGTTAGGGGCTTTGACCGAGTAGGCTATGAACTAGGCTTATATACATTAATAGTTCTTCTATTATAACCTTGTTGTCTAGCCTTTATTATCCATGTTGACACACTTAATCTTGACTTACTACATACCAATTCCCACTGTTCTTCTAAGGAAAAAAGCTTTTTTTTTGTGGATGAAGCAATTTCAAGATTGGGTTTCATAGACCATCTGCTCTCAACACCTATTATTTTATTTTGAAAAGAAGAAATTAACAATATTATTGGAAAAGTTGTATCTTTTTCTTCTTCTACATTTTTAAAAGATAAAATTATTCTTCGGAGGCTTGAGTATTGAATTGGCTTATCTAGCTCACATACTAAAAGTTCACTTACACCTGATTTTAAAAATTCTTCTATTGCCCATGTGGACTCTTGGCTTGTCATTGTATCTACCAGAATAAATTTATTTGTATCCACCCATGATGTAAGTCCGTCAGGATAAAGCGAAACACCGCACTCTTTACTTCTTATCCATGTTACGTAACTTTTAATATTTCTTGCAACTATAAGTGCAAAAATAAATCTTGATGGTCCTGCTATTTGATGAATACTTCCCTTCTTGAGAAATAATCCTGGCAAAAACTCTAAGTATTTAATCTCAGAAAAACTATGATGACCCATTTGATATCTAAATTTTTTGTTCTTCTTTTGTTCTTATTGTAGTCGCATTTAGTTGTGAGGTCAAATATTAATAAACGTTTTTACTCGGGTAAAGTATTTAAATACTCAATCAAATCTGCTCGATCTTTATCCTTCTTAAGGCCAGCAAAACTCATTGCAGTTCCGGGAGCATACTCGGATGGTTTAGTGAGATACTTATTAAGTTCATCTATACTCCAAACACCTTCTAAACTCATCAGTACTTTCGAGTACTTAAATCCTTCTATGGCTCCTATATCTCTGTTTATGACCTTGTAAAGATGAGGGCCAACTCCGTTTGCCCCATCATCTAGCTTGTGACAGGACTTACATTTACCAAAAACTTTCTTACCCTTTTCTATGTCTGCACTAGCAAGCAGCGTAGCGAAATCAACAGCTTCCTCAGTGCTTTCTTCCTTCTCATCAACACTATCTTCGATTTCAAGATAATAAGCCAGTTTTTGCTCCCCATAGTAATCATCACCGCTATGGTAGATTATCTCAGTACCCCAGTTTAATAACAAAAAGAATAGAAGAGCCCCGCAAGAAGCTCCACCGATCTTAGTCCACTCTAAGGTATCCATATTTCTATTCCTAAATTTGAATAATAACTATATGTTATATAAAAAATTGAAAAATATTCTACAACTGATTTAAAAAAAGAGCGCGACAAAATGTTCATGGCGGTGGAATTGTGAAAAAAAAGACCTTTAAGATATCATTCCAAGGAGCCCTTGGCTCATATTCACATCAAGCTTCAACTAATTTTTTTAAGAACCCTGTAGTTGTACCTTGTGATTCATTCGAAGAAGCTATCGAAACTGTGAGAAAGGGTAAAGCGGACAAAGCTATTCTACCAGTGGATAACTCAACTTATGGTAGGGTTGCCGATATTCATTCTCTCCTGCCAGCTTCAAAGCTTTTTATAACTGCAGAGTACTTTTTGCCTGTAGATATTTGCATGTTAGGCACTAAATCATCAAATTTGAAGACGGTAACTACAGCCACAAGTCACCCGGTTCTTTTAGGTCAGTGTAAGCAATTTCTTAAAATAAATAATATTAGACCCATTTCCGGCTATGATACTGCAGGTTCAGCAAGATTAATATCAGAAGAAAATAATCAATTTATGGGTGCATTAGCGTCAAAAATAGCTTCTAAAATTTACGGTTTAAAGATACTGCAGGCTAATGTTCAGGACAATAAAGACAACACCACCAGATTTTTGGTAATGGAGAAAAAGCCTAAAACTTTAATTAATCAGCAGAAAAGAGTGATCACATCTATAGTATTCCAAGTAAGAAATATTCCAGCTGCTTTATATAAAGCAATGGGAGGGTTTGCAACTAATAATGTTAATATGATAAAATTAGAGAGCTATATGTTAGGGGGTTCATTTGAAGCTACCCAATTCTTTGTTGACATTCAAGGGCATCCTGACGATGGCTCTGTAAAGAGAGCTTTGGACGAATTAAGATATTTTACTAACAAGCTAGATGTTATAGGCGTTTATAAACAAAGCAGTTTTAGGTACAAATATTCTTAATTTACGAATACTCAACTACTTTGTCTTTAAGCCTTTCAATTGCTTTGTTCTCGATTTGTCGAACTCTTTCTCGACTTATTCCATGCTTCTCACTCAGTTGTTCAAGCGTGAGAGGCGGCTCTTTCAGCCTTCTATCTAGAACGATGCTCTTTTCCCTGTCATTTAAAACCGTCAACGACTTCAATAGTATAGACCTTCTTTCTCTTGTTTGGTCTCTGTGAACAAATTTTTCAACATGATCTTCACTTTGATCCGCAAGTAAAGACTGCCACTCTTCCTCGGTCTCACCATCGCTTTTTATTGTTGCATTCAAGGACACATCCCCACCAATCATTCTTCTATTCATAGCAACCACGTCGTCTGCGGGAACATGTAATTGCCTAGCGATTTCTTCCACATTTTCGGGTAGTAGATCACCATCTTCAAACGCTCCAATTTTATTTTTCAATTTCTTTAAATTGAAGAACAGCTTCTTTTGTGAGCTAGTTGTCCCCATCTTGACAAGGCTCCAACTTTTTAGAATATACTCCTGAATATTGGCCTTTATCCACCAAATAGCATATGTTGCCAACCTAAAACCCTTTTCCGGGTCAAATCTCTTAACTGCTTGCATCAATCCAACATTAGCTTCACTTACAACCTCAGAAATTGGTAGACCGTAGCCTCTGTAGCCCATCGCAATCTTAGCTGCCAGTCGTAAGTGTGATGTCACAAGTTTATGGGCTGAAGACCTACAACCTTGCTCTACCCAGGCTTTTGCCAAACCATATTCCTCTTCCAAGCTTAACATCGGGAACTTTTTTATATCCTCCAAATACCTCGATAGGCCTGAGCCGCTTACTATTAGGGAAGCTGTATTATTTATCATATTTCCATATTTATTGTTGCGTTGATACATATATATGCCAGATTTTCTCACTTTTCAAGTATATCAAGCATTTTTTGTGCCAATTTATTGACATTAAAAGTTTTTCTGGTACTGAGCTAACTTTGATAAGACATATGAAAAGTCGGGTGGTAAATCAGCTCGAAAAGATAAACTTTTACCGCAAGTTGGGTGAAGGAACGACAGCTCACGCGCATGAAGCATTTGACGCAATCTTCTGTCATTATTACAAATCGATGAAATGGTTTTCTCCACCTCAAAGTCCTCTTTTCTACTCAACTTATAAAGCTTGTCTCCAAAAATTGGGTGCCCAATGAGCTTAGCGTGCACTCGAATTTGATGAGTTCTACCCGTTTCAATCTCACAGCTAACCAGAGATAATTTCTGATATTCTCCCAAATCATATATGGTTTGAACGCTAAAACGCGAAATCGCAAGCTTGCCAGGGTCACTACTAACTTCCATGATTTCTCTATTGGTTTTATTTCTTCTTAAATAAGTTTTGACCTCAATAGAATTGTCGTCATGTATACTTATGCCTGGCTTGTTTATAATATTGTTTAATTTTTCGATCGGGTTCCCTATGCATAATGCTAAATAAACCTTCTTCACCTGCCGACTTTTAAATTGCGCTATCAAAAAATCCGCGCAAAACTCTGTT
>CABZEW010000004.1 GCA_902524845.1 uncultured Alphaproteobacteria bacterium | reverse complement strand
ACCATCATTGTTCTACCCAATTCTAATAATTTCTTTTGACCTCCTGAAAGGCTACCAGCTCGCTCGTCCGCAAGGTGATCAAGGTTTAAAAACTCCATAACCTCTAACGCTTTTTTAGAGTTTTTTCTTTCTTCACTTCTTATTTTGCTTCTAGAAATCCAAGAATGAAAAATTGTTTCTCCTATTTGATTTCCAGGAACCATCATCAAATTTTCCCTTACAGAAAGATTTTCAAATTCATGCGCTATCTGAAAGGTTCTAAGTATTCCTTTTTTAAATAGTTCGTCCGATCGTAAGCTAGATATATTCTCTCCTTCAAATAGTATTTCTCCAAAATCTGCAGAATAAAATCCAGCAATAATATTGAATAATGTGGTTTTTCCAGCCCCGTTTGGTCCTATAAGCCCAGTAATAGATCCTTTATTTATATTGAGGGAGACGTTCTCGACGGCCTTAATGCCACCAAAATGCTTTGAAACGTTTTTTATTTCAATCATGATAAGAGTAGAATGCCTCGGTTTTAGTTAACCGAGGCATTCTCCAAACTAAATTAAACTATCTGTAAGCTACGGTCTCATTCTTTCCGCTCTGAACTTCGATTTGAGCGTAGTTTCCAGCGCTTTCGCCACCACCAACTAGTTCAACGGCTGAAGCGCCAACGTAGTCAATGTCTTTTCCAGCTTTCACAAGGTCTAATGCTTTTCCTAATTCGCCAGGATAGATTTTCTCACCTGGTGCGTTAGCAATCTCATCTATAGCAAACTTGTAAACCTGACTATCTGATGATTTTGCAGCTTCCATCGCAAGAAGCATTAGAGCAGCTGCATCATAAGACTCCATAGCAAATGGCCCGTTTTTGAATCCAGCGGCTGTTGCCAGATCACCGAATGTAGCGGCGCCAGGACTATCAGTCCCCGGAACAGTCCCGATAGATCCATTTAGCCCTGATCCAATGTCATTAGGTAGGGACTCGCCTATCATGCCATCAGGTAGAAAAAACATGTCAAAAGCACCTGCATCTAGAGACGCTTGGATAATTCCTTTACCTCCAGAATTAAGGTAACCCGCAACTATAAGAATGTCTCCCCCTGCCTGAGCCAATGCTCCCACTTCCGCACTGTAGTCGCCTTTGTCATCTTCGTGTGGTGCACTTATCGTTACCGTACCACCTGCTGCCTTATGGTTCGCTTCAATACTCGCAGCAAGGCCCTTACCGTAATCGTTATTAACATAAGATATTGCAACACTACTCATTCCCTTTTCCTGCAGAATATCCGCAATAACCTGGCCCTGTCTTGCATCTGATGGTGCAGTTCTAAAAAAAAGATTGTTGTCTTCAACAGTAGATAAAGCCGGAGATGTTGCTGAAGGTGACACCATTACCATCCCGTTGGCCAACGCAACTTGTTGCAATATCGCGGTTGTAACGCCAGAACAGTCAGCACCCATTATACCATTAACTTTATCTGAGGTAATCAACCTTTCTGCAGCTGCGGTTGCCGCTGAAGAGTCTATGCAAGTTGAATCAGCTCTAATGCCTGATACCTTTCCCATAGAAAAACTACCAGATTTATTAACTTCATCAATTGCCAGTTCAGCTCCAGCAGCCATGTCTGGTGTAAGACTTTCTATTGGTCCCGTAAAACCTATTATTATACCTAATTTCACGTCAGAGAAAGACGCTGTCGTAGTAAGGCATAATGCTAGGAGTGTAGTTATTAATTTTTTCATTTCTTTCTCCCAAATTTGTTCTTCCTTAAATAAAAAAGAATCTTTACAAGACCAGAGTATAGGCAAATTGCTTTTCTTTTAAAATAATAATTTTTTATTGCTTTTCAGCGGAAATTAAGACAGTCACATAGATGTAATAAAATTTTATTTAAAAGAAAAATTTAAAGGTTAAGTGAATTCTCGGGCATGTTAAAAAGCAAATATTTTTTGGGGTTGATGGCCGGTATTTCGGTCGTTTTTATTTGGTCATTCTGGTTGGTAGTTACACGGTCTGGTGTGGCCTCCACTTTAACCATTTATGATTTTGCAGCGTTTCGTTATGGCTTATCCTCATTAATAGCATTGCCTATTGTTTTATATTTTAAGCCCTGGAAAACCATCAAATCTTTTAGAGTTGTAATAATAACTTTTTTGCTTGGTCCTGTTTACATCCTTTGCGTCTTTAGTGGGTTCATATACGCACCAGCTTCGCACGGAGGTATATTTATGAACGGTCTAATGCCATTTTTCACTCTAATTTTTGGATTTTTTCTACTGAGACAGAAAATATTCTTTCAACAATCATTGGGAGCAGTAACGATTTTGTTTGGAGGGTGTCTAGCGGTATACGATGGGTTGGAACTAAGTTTTTCAGATGCCTGGATTGGGGACGTATTCTTTGTAATAGGAGCAATATTTTTCTCCATTTACGTGGTATTAAGTAGGTTATGGAATATTACAATGACCCAATTGCTGCTTTGTGGATCGGTGATAAATGCGGTCATATATCTTCCTATCTACTTTTTATTTCTTCCTAAAGGTATCACTGAAGCACCAAACGGAAGTTTACTATTACAAATGATGTACCAAGGTTTTGTGCCCAATCTTATAGGGATATTTTTTATAACCTATGCTTCACAAAAAATTGGATCTGCTTCAATATCAGCCATATTATCTTCTGTTCCACCAATTGGTTCAGTTTTGGGTTTTCTTATGCTCGGTGAGCTTCTGGGAATATATGGATGGCTAAGCCTAATTTTGATTACGCCAGGAATCTTATTAGTTGTCTTAAAAAGAGAATAAATTTACAAGTGGAAAGGGAGTGTTAATGCTTTTTGAAAATTTAAAAATTCGTGATGTAAATCTTAAAAACCGCGTGGTTGTGTCTCCCATGTGCCAATATTCGGCTAAAGATGGATATGTTCAAACTCACCATAGAACTCATTATGGGCAACTTGCTATGGGAGGGGCAGGCTTAGTTTTTATTGAAGCAACTGGGGTTACGCCACAAGGACGAATAACAAATGGTTGCTTAGGCATTTGGGATGATAAGCAAATAGATGGACTAAGAGAAATTACACAATCGGTTAAGGTATTAGGATCAATCCCAGCAATCCAGTTGGGTCATGCGGGACAAAAAGCAAGCATGCAAAGACCATGGCACGGCAACGGTCCGCAAACAAGAATTGACACCGATAGGGGAGATATAATTTGGGAGCCAATCGCGCCCATGGACCGGCCCCTAGATGAAGGGTGGTTAAAGCCAAAAAGAATGGAAAGAATAGAGTTAGATGAAGTCAAAAACGCATTTGTTAAAGCTGCTCAGAGGTCAATAGAGGCTGGATTTGAGGTCGTAGAAGTACATATGGCGCATGGTTACCTTCTTCACAGCTTTTTGTCACCATTATCTAATTTTAGAGATGATGAATACGGAGGCACAATAGAGAACAGAATGCGTTTTCCTGTGGAAATCGTTAAAAAAGTTAGAGAAATAATAGGAGAGAAAGTTCCTCTTTTCGTAAGAATATCAGCTGAAGATGGATTAGATGGAGGCTGGACTATAAAAGATAGCGTACAACTTTGTCATATCTTAAAAGAGGCGGGTGTAGATGTTATCGATTGCTCTTCGGGTGGAAACTCATCTAAAGGAGCTACGGCTTCTGGGCAAAAAAGAAAGTCTGGATTTCAAGTTCCCTTTGCAGAAAAAATTAAAAATGAGGTTGGCATTAAAACGCAAGCTGTAGGGTTGATTAGAACTTTTGATTTTGCAAATTCTATTTTAGAAGAAAAACAAGCAGATTTGATAGCATTGGGAAGACAGCATCTTTTTAACCCATTTTGGACCAACCAGGCAAGAGAACTTGCAAATAAAAATCAGGATTTTGAGGAATGGCCTCAGCAATATCGCTGGTGGTTAAGTAAGTGGAAGTCAGCATTGGACGATATAAATGAGAAGCCCTAAGCAATGAACCTACTTTTCGATAGGCTGTTTACAAGTAATCAAGGTTCAAAAACTTTCCTTAGTTTTTTAGACAAAAAAAAGCCTCTTACATACGATAAATTTTTACAGGAAATAAAATGTATGGCAAGCCGTCTAAAGACCCTTGGATTAAAGAGGGGAGACAGGTTAGTTTTGCAAATAGCAAAATCTCATCACGTTTTTACAATTTATGGTGCGTGTGTTCAGTTAGGTATAATATTTATACCTTTAAATACGAATTATACAGCAGTTGAAGTGGAGTACTTTATTAAGGACAGCGAATGTAAGAGTTTTATAACTACTACCAAAATGCTGAAAAACTTAGCGTCACAAGATAAAAAAGTGAGCTGCAAGATAGAAACGATAGATGCCGATTATACTGGAAGTTTTTTTTCTGGTTTTGATGAAAATGAGCCTTTAGAGATTATTGAGAAACAAAATGAAGATGATATAGCAGCAATTCTTTATACTTCAGGAACAACAGGTCGGTCAAAGGGAGCTATGCTATCTCAAAAAAACCTACTATCAAATGCTTTAACTTTATCAGAGTCTTGGGGGTTTACTGCTTCTGATGTATTGCTACATGCGTTGCCCATTTACCATACGCATGGCCTCTTTGTTGCAACAAATATTGCTCTTGCTTCAGGTAGCCAAATCCGATTTCTTAAGAAATTTGATGAAGACGACATAATAGCGAACCTACCCTATTCAACAGTTATGATGGGAGTTCCAACTTTCTACACTAGGTTGTTAGCAAACAGAAAATTTAATAAAGAGATAACGAAAAACATGCGATTGTTTATTTCTGGAAGTGCACCTTTATTGAAAGAAACACACGAAAAATTTCAGTATCTTACTGGGCATAAAATCTTAGAACGGTACGGAATGACAGAAACCAATATGATAACTTCAAATCCTTATAACGGTGAAAGAAAAGCTGGAACTGTCGGACTGGCTTTAGAAGATGTAAAAGTAAGAGTAGTAGCCTTAGAGAGTGAAAAGGAAGTTTCCAAAAATGGAGGAATAGGGGTTGTGGAGGTAAGAGGCCCTAACGTCTTTAAGGGGTACTGGAAACAATCTGGAAAAACAAAGAGTGAATTTAGAGATGACGGATATTTTATTACCGGAGATATGGGCTTCCTAGATAAGGATAGCTATCTTACAATTGTAGGACGAAATAAGGATCTGATAATCACAGGAGGTTTAAACGTTTATCCAAAAGAGATCGAGACTGTTATTGACACAGATAGTAAAGTGGAGGAGTCTGCTGTGATAGGGGTGTCACATCCAGATTTCGGTGAAGGCATTGTTGCTATAATAGTTGAGAAAAAGGGGCATAATATAGACCATAAAGTTCTTCATGCGACTCTGCAAAAAAATCTTGCGACTTTCAAATTGCCAAAAAAAATACACATAATCAAAGAATTACCAAGAAACACAATGGGAAAAGTACAAAAAAATGTATTAAGAGACATGTATGAAGATGAATTCACAAAAAACAATAAGTAAATTAGAAATAATAAAAAACCAAATATCGGAACAGGAAATTAGAGCAGGTCAAAAAAAAGGTTCTGTTAAACTCATTGCTGTATCAAAAACAAAACCAATGAACCAAATAGAGCCCGTCATAGAAGAAGGTCAATCTCACTTTGGAGAAAATAAGGTTCAAGAGGCAGCATTAAAGTGGCAAGAGTTTAAGAAGAAAAATAAAACCATAGACCTACACCTTCTAGGCCCATTACAGTCGAACAAAGTTAAAAAGGTATTTGGTTTATTTGATTATATTCATAGCTTAGATAGAAACTCTTTAGCTGAAAAGATATCAGACGAGGCTCAAAAAAAAGGTTTTTGTCCAAAAATTTTTATCCAAGTCAATACGGGTTTAGAGGAACAGAAAGCAGGTATAGAGCCTGAAAAGCTCAATGATTTTATAAAATCCATAAGGAAGTCTTTGGATTTAAACATTGTAGGATTAATGTGTATCCCACCTATCAATGACGCGGCTGAAACACATTTTAAGTTTTTAAAGAAGTTAGCGGATGAAAATGGTCTTCTGGAACTCTCGATGGGTATGAGTTCAGATTACGTAGCGGCGATAAAGTGTGGGGCAACATATGTAAGAGTTGGCACAGCTATTTTCGGTTTAAGGCACTAAGTTCAGAAAAGGTGACCGCTTTTTTTGGCTTTCGTTTTCAGATAGGTTTCATTATTAGGGTTTATGCTTACTATCAAAGGGACTCTTTCTTTTACTGTAATACCGTTAACTGTTAATAATTCAATTTTTTTTGGATTATTTGTCATTAGTTTTATATCAGTTATACCTAATGATTTCAAAATTTTTGCTGCAATCTCTAGATCCCTTTCGTCATCTTCAAAACCAAGTCGATGATTAGCATCGACCGTATCAAACCCTAGATTTTGCAGATGGTAGGCTCTCATCTTATTAGCTAAGCCAATCCCTCTGCCTTCTTGATTTAAATACAACAAAACCCCATTTCCCTCATTTCTCATTTTTGACATTGCGACACTAAATTGCTCCCCACAGTCACATTTTTCCGAACCAAGTAAATCACCTGTGAAGCAGGCAGAATGCACACGGGTTAAAACGGGCTGAATTTTTTTTGGGTTTCCAAATACTATAGCGTAGTGTTCTGTTAGCTCTGTTAATTCTCTAAAAACGGTGAGACTTATATTTTGGTGCCCTCTTATTGGTAGCTGCGCAGAGCTCAAAGCTGACAAAAAGGCTGTCTCTTCATTTTTAATTTTTAAGTTTTTTATGTTACACTCAGAAATTTGGGCAGATACTAATTCTTTTTTTATCCGGCTTGAAATATCTACAAGTATTAAAGCTGGTAAAAGCCGAGCCTTCTTACAAAGAGACAGGGATAGACTAGCAATGTCAAAATCCCCGTCTCTCTCGCTCTTAAATGGGCCTTTTAGTGGGTAATCTAAGTCCTTTGAAGGATCTGCAATGGCGTGAAGAAGGTGTAGGTCTATTTTTTCTTCAATGGAAAGTCTGGTAACCTCTTCATTATAAATTCTGACGTTTAGTACCTTTGCTCTTCTATTAGTTATAGCTATCTCAAATTTTTTACTTTTTGTAATCTGATTTATCTTCTCTAGTTTTTCGGAAGATAACGTTTCTATTGCTGCGGCTAATACTGATTGTTTTTTATCAAACAAGATGATAGGTACGCCCAATCTTAAATCTGATACCAATCTCGATGATATTTCGGATGAGCTTAAAAGCATTTTTATTTTGTCAAATGGTTTAGATTTTCAGTTTTCATGTTAGATTGATGCTAAGGAAATTTTTTCTGGATGTATATCTTATAATTTTTATTAAGTTTATGGTAAAAGACATGAAACTAGGAGTTATAACACCAAATATATTTTTTGGAGAGAGCTTGAAGAGTTTAATAGAAAGTTACGGTTCCACAAAGGAGAGATATATAACTTTTAAAGACGTTACCTCCAAAAACATTGAGCATCTTGATGTAATAATTAGTGATTACAAATTAAGCAAACTTAAAGATATTTTACTAGACGCAAAAATCCAAAAAGGCAAACTTAAGGATATAGAGAAAATATTAATTAGTGATAAACGATCATATTCATTGCCTATTAATAATATTTATCTAAATCGGCCATTTAGGTTTTCTGAGCTAGTTGAAGCGCTGCATCTAGTATTTGAGAGACTGAAAAACAAAAGAGACAATAAGAGAGTTCTTGGAGATATAAGCTTCATAATACCTGATAGGAAATTAATTTACAATAATGATCAGTCTGTTGAGTTAACAGAAAAAGAAAGCGATATAATTTTATCCTTGCTTAGTTCTTCATACCGAGGAATTACAAAGGAGGACGTTATGTCAAAAGTCTGGATGTTAAATACAAATATGGAAACGCACACTTTCGAAACACACCTCTACAGATTAAGAAAAAAAATAAAAGAAAATCTTTTCCTC
Organism: uncultured Alphaproteobacteria bacterium; assembly: GCA_902524845.1. Classification (GTDB taxonomy): domain Bacteria; phylum Pseudomonadota; class Alphaproteobacteria; order Rhodobacterales; family Rhodobacteraceae; genus CACIJG01. Next base: position 75,846 of record CABZEW010000004.1, on the reverse strand, counting down.
AAAAATTTAATCATGAATAAGGGAGGTAGGTACTATTTGAATCGTGAGCTCACAGGACAGAAAAATTGAAATCACTTGCAATCGCTTCGTGGAATATAAATTCAGTAAGATTGAGAGTTGGATTAGTTGAGAAGTTCATGAAGCTTGCCAATCCAGACATAATTTGTCTTCAAGAGACAAAGTGTATTGATGAACAACTCCCTTTGGAAAACTTTAAAAAGTTGGGCTATAAATTTGCTGCATCTAAAGGAGAAAAGTCTTACAACGGTGTTTTGACTTTGTCAAAACGAAAAATAGTACACGTTGAAAAATTTAATTTCTGTGGCAAAGACGATGCTCGGCACATCGGTATCGAGCTTGAGGACGGGATAAAGGTGCATAACCTCTACATTCCAGCAGGGGGAGATGTGCCGGATACAAAATTAAATTCAAAGTTTGAGCACAAAGTCAGTTTTCTTTCCGAAATCAGGGATAAACTTTTTAAGAGTGAGACTAAGAAAACTATCATGGTAGGAGACTTCAATGTAGCTCCTCTGCCAGACGATGTTTGGAGTCACAAAGCGCTTATAAATGTCGTATCACATACAAAAATAGAAACAGATCTATTATCAGAGATAAAAAAAAGAGGAAAGTGGATTGATACATTTAGAGAAATTAATCCATCAGGAAAACTATACAGTTGGTGGTCATACAGAGCGCGAGATTGGAAAGTTTCAAATCGCGGAAGACGTTTAGATCATATATGGGCAAGCCAAGATCTTAAACCTAATTTAAGAAAAGTCCAAATTTTTTCAGAAGCTAGAGGCTGGGAAAGACCTTCTGATCATGTTCCCATACAAGCTATTTTTTGAGTCTTTCATAATCCTTCTCAGTTTTAAAAATTTCATTCGATAGAAAATCATTTGTTTTGACATTATTTAACGAGATGCTAATTATCTCTCCCATTTTATTTTCAAACTCCCATCCGACTAATGATATAGGGTTTTTTTTAAACTCAATACTAAGGCGGTATTGTGAGTTGTGAATTTTTATAAATATCTTGTTATCCAGTTCGACGCTAACGCTATTTTCGTTTGTCATCGCACTAAACTTGTTTTTAATTAGGAAGCCCAAGGGTGTAGAAGACAAGGGGAATGTCAGAGGTCCACTACCGCTACTTTTGGGGTCAAATATCAATAGAGCTTCTTGCTTTGAAACAATTTGTACATTGTGTGGATGATCATAGGAAAAACGAATTTTCCCCGGTTTTTTCAAGTAAAATTTCCCTGTCATGAGATCTCCCGTATCGTTAATTTGAGAGAAATTCGCTTCAAGGGTATTCATATCCAAAAGGTACTGTTGGACCCGTGTCAATGCTTGGTCTTTAGAAAACGCTACTTCAGTTAAAAAAATAACAAAAATAAAGGTACTGGAAATAGCCTTAATTAATTTCTTTCTATCAATCCATACCGGCATTATGTATTGGCTTCAGGAATTAAGACGTCACGTTTTCCGACATGGTTTGCAGGAGACACGAACCCTTTTCCTTCCAAGGCCTCCACTATTTTAGCTGCTCTGTTGTATCCAATGGATAACTTTCGTTGAATATATGATGTTGAGCACTTCCTATCTCTTCTTATGATTTCTAAGGCGGCTTCAAGAAGATCTTCCTCATCGTTATTAGCGTTTGCCTTAGATGGATCATAAAAACTATCATTATTTTCAATAATTTTTGAGTCCAGTATTTCTTCTCGATACTGAGGTACGCCCTGCCTCTTTAAATGAGAAACTATTTCTTCAACCTCTGCATCGGATACAAAAGGACCATGAACGCGGGTAACTTTACCCCCATTAGCCATAAAAAGCATATCGCCCATTCCCAGCAGTTGTTCAGCGCCCATTTCTCCTAAAATCGTTCTACTATCTATCTTTGATGTCACTTGGAAAGAAATTCTAGTAGGAAAGTTTGCCTTTATAGTCCCCGTGATTACATCCACTGAGGGCCTCTGGGTAGCCATTATAAGGTGTATACCTGCTGCTCTGGCCATTTGTGCCAATCTTTGGATACAGCCTTCTATTTCTTTTCCTGCAACCATCATTAAGTCCGCCATTTCATCAACTATAATAACTATGAACGGTAAAGGTTTGGGCTCTTCCTTCTGTTCTTCATAAACTGGTTCACCAGTATTTTGATCAAAGCCCACTTGAACATTTCTTGAGAAAGTTTCTCCATTTTGGATAGCTTCATTTACCTTGGAGTTAAAGCTTTCTATGTTTCGAACTCCCATCCTTGACATCTTTTTATACCTATCTTCCATTTCTAGTACTGCCCATTTGAGGGCCACCACCGCTTTCTTAGGGTCAGTTACCACCGGGCTCAGAAGATGAGGTATGCCATCATACACCGAGAGTTCCAACATTTTAGGATCAATCATTATCAATCTACACTGCTCTGGGGTTAGCCTATATAATAGGGATAGAATCATCGTGTTGATTCCAACGGATTTCCCTGACCCTGTTGTTCCTGCTATTAAGAGATGTGGCATTTTTGCCAAATTAGCAATGACCGGCTCACCACCTATATCCTTACCTAAGGCCAGCGGTAGTTGGAAACGACAATCTTCATAACTTTTTGATGACAAAAGTTCTTTTAAAAAAACTTTTTCTCTGCTTGAATTAGGAAGTTCAATACCGATTACAGAGCGACCTGGTATTGTTGAGACTCTTGTCGCCAAAGCAGACATTGATCTCGCTATATCTTCAGACAATGAAATTACTCGGCTAGCTTTCAAACCCGCTGCTGGTTCTAGCTCGTAAAGAGTTACTACAGGACCCGGTTTAACCGAAATAATGTTCCCTTTAACGCCATAATCTTCTAATACAGCTTCAAGCATTTTTGCATTTTCATTTAATGAAACGGAACTAAAAGAGCTTACTGATTGATGACTATAATCACTAAGAAGAGCTAAAGGGGGATAACTGTATTTTTCTTTATTTAACGATAAATCAAGTGAAGGCTGTGCCTCCGAAACAGCCCTACTACTACTCTTAATTTTGTTTGATCTCGTTTTTATCCTCCCATTACCAAAAATACTAATAGAAGGTCTTCTATTAATACCTCCGAAAGCATCATTTCCATTTTCCATGGTAGTTGAAAAATTTTGTTCGTTATGTGTGTGGCTTTGATTCTCTTCTGTTAGGTCGCTAAGTGTTACTGAGACATTCTGATAGTCATCATTATTTAGGCTCTTTTTACCAGATGGAGATATGATTTTTATACAGATTACAAGAACTTTATATAATCCCCTTAACAAAATCATAAAATGGCTAAATCTACTTTTCATTAATGCGTGAACTTCTTGTCTCTGGAGACCAGCAACAAGAAAAAACAAATAAATAGAAAAGGTCAGACAGAACACTGCAATCAATTGAAGCCAATGGTTAATTTCGATTGGTTGATAAATCAATAGCTTCTTCAAAAAAGTGTCACCAAATATTCCGCCAAGACCATACTCAAAAGACCAGTAGGACGGGGGGACGTTAGTTGATGAAAATACTGAAAAAAAAGCAATAAACAGAGGTAACAATATTATTCTTTTTATTAGATAAGTGGGAGAACTGGTAAAGAGGAATCTAATGGACCATGCTAATAAAAACATGGGTAATATAAACATAGTAATTCCAATTGCTACATGAAGAGAGTCTGCTAAATGAGAGCCAAATATTCCCATAAAATTAGTGATTTCGCCACCGCTAGCATTACGGAAGCTAGGATCATTCTTTGAGTACGTGATGGCAGATAGAAGAATAAAAATTGAAAAAACAAAGAGTACAATCCCCAAAGTTTTCAGAAAAATAAACTGTAAAAACTTTTTTGAATACTCTTTTGAAGCTGATTCTGGATATTCAACTTTTTCTAAAAAAGACATTATTTCTGCTCGTTTTTTCTTGCTTATTTCAAGATATATTTGTTAACAATATACGTTTTTTTGTCTTTTGGGTAAAGGCTTGACTTTTAATTGATTAATTTAATTTCTCTATGCTGAGGCCAATACTCATTAGTTCAATTTCACTATTGGGTCGCCCCATAAGCATTAAACCTGAAAAATCTGTTTCGGTTGGTAATGTTAACGCACATAAGTTAAGGGAGTTTGCTATTCTCGTATTTCGCAAAGCTAACAAATTTCTTTCAGTAAAGAATTCATGATCATCTAGCAGTCTAGTAATACATGGTGGTTTTATGGATGAGGTTGGAGCCAATATAGCGTCGAAACCAATAACTTTCTGAAGAAAACTCGTTCTCAAATCAAAAAGCTTGTGAAGGGAAAATATATAATCACGAGCTAAAATCTCCCGCCCGCTTCGAAATCTTTCCCTAATAGGAACAAACATTTTATCTGGATTCTCTTCAATTTCTTGTTGCCAAATTCCGTAAGCCTCTGCGGGGAAGACAGTTTTGCTAATTTCAAATACTTTATCAATTTCTGAGAGCTTTTTATATTCGATAGTTGCGCCACTCCTAGTTATCTTTTCGATTTCCATATTGAAGCTATCTTTTATTTCACTGTCTATGTCTTCAAAGAACATATTTTTTATGATTAAAAACTTGAAGTTTTTAGGCTCTAACCTTCTTAGTTTTTGAAAATTTCCGTCACTCATAGCACCAAAAACCAAATGAGCATCTTCAACAGTTTTACATATGGGGCCCAGAGTATCAAAACTGGGACAGAGTTTCAAAACACCAGTTAAATCAATAACACCATGCGTTGTTTTCAACCCCACTAAATTATTCCAGGCTGCAGGAATTCTGACAGACCCACCAGTATCCGATCCAATTGATGCGAGACAATAATTTCTAGAAACAGATACTGCTGACCCTGAAGAAGATCCCCCAGACACGAGTTTTTCATTAAATGGGTTCGGCGGTGTCGCGGTGGTTGGGTTTAGACCAAGGCCTGAAAAAGCGAGCTCAGTCATGTGTGTTTTACCTAGAAGAATTACCCCCTGAGATTGTAACTTATCTATAAAAAGGGCATTTTCCTTTGCCTTCTTTGTACTCGTTAGAAAAGATCCACCACGTGTAAGATGCCCCTTAATATCAGCTAAATCCTTTACTGATATAGGTATTCCATCAAGAACACCTTTTCTCAACCCAGCGCTGGTTCTTTTCTTTGACTCTTTAGCAGAAGCTAGAGCGGATTGCCTAAGGACTTTAGTGAAAACATCTTTGGCCTTGGGATCATGGGATATTTTTTCTAAGTAAAAGTACGTAAGTTCTTCTGGACAAATCTGCTCTGCATCTATTAATTTGCTAACTTCCCTTATATTTTTATATTTTAAATTTTCAAAGTCCATTTTGTTTGTTTGTTGGTTTTATTTTCCTTTTGGTATATTAAACTACATAGAATATTTACTATAAACATTATTTCGCAAAACCGTTTGATACTCTTATATTTATGCAAAAGTCAAAAAAAAAACAAATTGTTATAGCTGGTGCAGGTTTAATTGGAAGTACTATGGCAATCGCTCTGGCCTCAAAAGGGTTTGATGTAACCGTAGTTGACGGTGCAAAAAAAAAGGATCGAATAGAAAGAAATAAGGGACGAACCTATGCTCTATCTAGGGCTTCAAAGAATTTGTTATCTAATCTTGGACTGTGGGACCCAAAAAAACTACACGTAAGCCCTATAGAAAATATTGTGCTTTCAACGAGAAATGAAACGAGTAATACAATAGGTCATTTGGCAGAGTTTAATAAAGAAAGCTCTAAGATTGGACCATCAAGCTATATGATAGAGGACGCATATTTGAGAGCAGTGCTTAGCTCAGAGATTGATAGAAATACCAAAATTGAAATAGTTGACTCTACTGAGGTAATTCAGGCTGAAACAAATAGTTTTGAGGCAAAAATCATACTCTCTGATAAATCATCTATAAGTACTGAAATATTAATTATTAGTGGTGGTAGAGAGTCAGCCTTTGTAAAGCGACTGAACAAAAGATTTTTCAGGAAAAGCTATAATCAGGTAGCAATTGTTGGAAATTTATCCCATAAAAATATGCATAATTTTGCTGCTCATCAAATTTTCTTGCCCGGTGGTCCATTAGCAATACTTCCTTTGAAAGGGAAACGATCGACGTTCGTTTGGACACTACCAATAGAAATGGGAAACAAACTGAGTAAGTCTAAAGGAGAAGTATTCATAAACCATTTGAAAGAGAATATTGGGGATATTTTAATTAACCCTTCAGTGATAGGTGAAAAAAAAATGTTCCCGCTATATCTTCGGTTTCTAAGAGACTCTGTTGATAATAGGAAAGTTTTTATTGGGGACTCTGCTCAAGCCATCCACCCATTAGCCGGCCAAGGGCTTAATATAGGTCTTAGGGATGTCGCTTCGTTAGTAGATACTCTTTCGAATGGCAAAAAGTTAGGTCTAGATCTTGGGGGAGTTGATCTTTTGAAAAGATATGAAACATGGAGGTCCTTTGATAGGATATCTCTTACAACCTATACTGACTTAATTAACGCATTATTTTCAAACAATAATTTTTATCTTAAAGCTTTAAGAGAGTTTGGAATGAGTGTTATTGATAGGTCTCCATTATTAAAAGATTTTTTTATCAAAGAGGCGGCGGGCGAATATGGAAATTTGCCTGATCTACTTAAACAATAAAATGATTTATTTGGGACTTCTCTTAGCTAAAATTCTTTGAAGTGTCCGTCGATGCATGCTTAGTCTCCTGGCGGTCTCAGAAACGTTTCTATTGCATAGTTCAAATACTCTTTGAATATGCTCCCACTTTACCCTATCTGCCGACATCGGGTTGACTGGTGGGGGAGGCTTACTCTGGTTGCTAAAAACAAGCGCATTTAAAATATCATTTGCGTCTGCTGGCTTTGACAAATAATCAATTGCACCTATCTTAACCGCTGCAACGGCTGTGGTGATTGCGCCATACCCGGTGAGTACGACTATTTTTGAATCAGGTTTTTTACTTCTTATGGTCTCCACAGCATCTAATCCGGTGCCGTCGTTAAGCCTAAGATCAATTATTGCGTAGTTTGGGCAGATTTCTTTTACAATTCTTTCAAATTCCGCCATAGAGTTGGCAGGAAAAACATTGAAACCCCTCTTTTCCATTGCCATACTCAATCTCTTCAAAAATGGTTCATCATCATCCAGAATGAGGAGCGAATTATCTTCATCTATCTTGAATTTCGTCATATTTAACATTCAGGTTTCTTTTTTGTAGAAACAATATGTGCCAAAATCATTGTGCGTCAAATATTTTCCCGTGCAATACATAGAAGCGGTTAATTAAGAAAATAAATTTTAAGGGCATTTTGCAAAAAGTATGTTAGTTAAAACAATTGCAATTTTAGATTTTCAATAATAAGAATGATCGATTTTATTAAAAGTCAAATATATTTAAATGAGAGCTGGATAAAGCCTAAAACACTTATAAATCTCAGATGGTTGGCGATAGCTGGGCAAGTTTTTGCAATAGCAGTGACTGGTTATATACTGGACTTCACTTTTAATTTTGAGGCATGTCTCACAATAATTTTATTTTCTTGCTTAGTCAATATTACATCTAGTATATATTTCAGAGCGGAAAAAAGATTGTCAGCTTTTAAGACTTTTTTGTTCCTTGCCTTTGACTTAACGCAAATTTCCTTACTACTTTTTTTTTCTGGAGGCATAAGCAACCCCTTTTCGATACTTGTAATTGTACCCGCTATTGTCTCAGCATCTTCTTTACCAATTTTTTATCTTATTACTCTTGGTTTCATGACACTTTTAAGCATTGTGCTTTTAAGTGTTAAATACTTCCCAATAATTGACAGATCGGGAGATGTATTAAAGTCGCCAGAAATTTTATTAGTTGGTTTCTCAGCTTCCTTGATAATTACTGTGACATTTTTAGGCAGCTATGCTCGACGCATTTTCCTAGATAACTCGAACATGAATAAAGCCCTTCAGGCTGCTCAAGTTGCCCTGGAAAGAGAAAGAAAACTAACAGCGTTGACCGGTGTAGTTGCTGCCTTGGGTCACGAATTGGGTTCACCTCTTGCGACGATAAAATTAGCCTCATCTGAGCTTCTCAATGAAATTGATAGCGACAGCCCCATTTATCAAGATATAAAATTAATATTTGATCAAATTCAAAGATGTAAGGCAATTATTTCGGATATGGGGTCACTTGGCAAAGATGATCAATATGTGAAAACGATTAATTTCTTTACACTTATTATTGAAGCTAGTCAGCCCTATAAAAAACTAGACAAGAAAATAATTTTCAGGCTTAACGGGGTGAGACAGGGCCACGAAGGCATTTCAATAAAAGAAAAAATGATACCTATGGTGAGAAGAGAGCCCGAACTGATCCATGGTATCAGAAACATTGTGCACAATGCGCTAAAATTTGCAAAATCGACAGTGGATATAAATTTAATTACGTACTCTAAAAATTTAATCCTTGAGATAATAGATGATGGAAAAGGATTTCCTTATGATTTTACAAAAATGATTGGGGAACCGTTTCTAAAGAAAAGTACTTTCTATTCAACCGACGCAAAAATGGAAACATCTGAAAAAGGAATGGGCCTAGGTTTGTTTATCGCAAACATTTTATTAGAACGAACCAATGGAAAGTTGAAATTCTCAAATGAGAAGTGGAGTGAAAATGATGGGAAAAAGCGAATAACAGGTGCAAAAGTTGAAATTTCATGGGAAAGGTCTTCAATTGAGGTCTTGCATTGGGACAAAAAATCTAAAGTTAAGGAAAATCCAAGGAATGTTAGCTGAACCTCTTATTGTTTTAGAGTCGCGTGATTTAAGAATCCCTGACCTTTCTGAAATAGGTGATGTTTTTGCAGAATATACAGAAAACAGTGACCTGCTTCTTCTTTCAGGAAAGGTCGGCGTTGGAAAGACAGAGTTTGCTAGGCTGATAATTACAGGTAAAGCGAAAAAAGAAAATTTTGATATTGAGGAAATCGCGTCTCCGACATTTGCTTTGATTCAAAGCTATGATTTTCAGTATTGTAAAATTTCCCATATTGACCTCTACAGAGTTAATGGTGAGGTGGAACTATTCGAGTTGGGTATACCAGATATTTTCGACAGTCAAATAACACTTCTAGAATGGCCCGAAATTCTAGATACGAAAAGCCTCTCACGATATGTATTTGTAAAGATCAAAGAAGCCAAAAAGCTGAAAGAGGCAAGAGATATAAAAATTGAATTTTTTGGCAATAGGTGGGGCTCTTTGACAAGAGCCTTACTAGGGTGTGGACATTTTAATAGTGAAAAGGTATAGGATAACAAAATATGGATTTAATTTTTTATGACTTTGAGACTACAGGTAGAGATCCACATTGGGACCAAATTCTCCAAGTAGGAGCAACAAAAGTCTCAAGAGAATTTGACGAGATAGAATCATTTGAACTCAGATGTAGATTAAAGCCGGGCTTAATTCCAAGCCCTTTCGCTCTTGCCGTAAACAATACTGATTATGCTAGACTCATAAAAACGGATTGTTCACATTATGAGATGATTCATCAATTAGAAGAAAAATTTGTTAAATGGTCGCCTTCTACATTTATTGGTTATAATAGTATTAATTTTGACGAGGAATTCTTGAGAAACTCGTTGTTCAGGACACTTCTTGATCCCTACTTAACCAGTAGAAATAATAATAACAGGGGAGATCTATTGGAGCTACTAAGAACGGTTGAATTTTTTTTTCCCGGTACTATTAATGTACCACTTAATAAAAAAAACAAGAAGACGTTCAAGCTCGAAAAAATAGCACCAGCAAACTATATTGGTCATCTTGCTCACGACGCCTTTGGTGATGTAATGGCCACGAAAAAACTGGCACAACTTATATCCAAACGAAAACCAAGCTTATGGCAATCATTCTTAGAAGGGACAAATAAATCGATTGCTTACAAACTCCTTTCTGAAGAGAAAATGCTATTTCTGTGCCAAACTTTTTATGGCAAAACTACTGCAATTTCAGGAAGTTTACTGTTAACTCACCCCGTTTATAATTTTCCAGTTCTCTTTGATCTCAATTACGATCCTCAAGAACTAGTAGAATTAGATATAAAGGATTTAAAAGATCTTTATGCTAGCGGTCAAAAATTTATTAAATTTGTGAAATCAAATAAGGGTCCAATATTATTGAAAAAAAACCAAATCGAAGGCAGTTGGTTTACGAATTCAATAAACATTAATGAATTTCAAAGGCGTGCTGGCATCTTAGAATGTGCAACCTCCTTCAAGAAAAATATTGCATCCATGCTTTTAGATATTGCAGAGGAGAATCAACGAGAGAAAGAATTGATTGGTTCACAGGAAGACATTATGGCTGAGGAAACCTTGTATACTGGAGGTTTCCCAAATAATAAAGATCAAAAATTGAAGCAACTGTTTCGCGAAGAAAGTTGGTCAAATAGATATAATCTATGTCAGAAGTTTTTCGACAAACGTTATTCTTATTTTGGATTAAGGCTTATCTATGAAGAATGTCCTGAAGTTTTGCCATTAAGTGTTAGAGATAAAATTGAGCGTTCAGTTGCAAACCAATTAACAAGCCTTAACAAAGAAAAATGGAAAACTTGCAGCGATTTTGACAAAGAGATTGAAATTATTGAAAACGACTCTAATACTAATACTGGAGATTTCGTCTTTGAACTGAAAGATATCAGAAGATATTTCGAAGGAATTTATAAATAAAAAAGTATCAAAAAACTAGGAGTAAATCATGGCAACGTTTAATGTAACAGATGAGACTTTTGACGAGCAGGTAATGAGGAGTTCAGTTCCTGTGGTAATTGATTTTTGGGCAGAGTGGTGCGGGCCATGTAAGCAAATAGGGCCAGCCCTAGAGGAGTTGTCAGAGGAATATGGAGCAAAAATTAAAATTGCGAAAATAAACGTTGATGAAAATCCAGATAGCCCTAGCAAACTAGGAGTTAGGGGTATCCCTGCTCTTTTCATATTTAAAAATGGTGAGATGGTTTCATCTAAAATTGGCGCGGCACCTAAAACTGATTTAAAAAACTGGATTGACGAAAGCACTTAGATTGAAATCCCGTTCTCTTTCAAAGCTTGCCCCGCTAAGTATAAGGAACCACAAATTAAAATCGAAATATGTGAGTCACCTATATTGTTTTTACTGCAAGTGTATTCAATAGCGTCTCGAATGTCATCTGCCGCATAGACTTGTTCCCAGCCTATTCCTTTAGCATCAGAAACAGCTACTTTTTTTTGCAGTGAAGCAGGCTGATTTTCGATTTCAACTAGACAAAGTGATGAGGAGATAGTCATTAAGTTTGTCAAATAAGAAATGTGATCTTTATTTCTAAGAGAGCCATAAATGATATGAAGATTTTTTTTGTTTATAGAGCTCATGCTTTCCCTTAGCCGAATACTAGCAGCTTCATTATGACCTCCGTCAAGCCATAACTGATTATTAATATTATATTTTTTAATAAAGTCGAATAGATTTCCCTTCTCGATTTTCTGAAGCCTTGCAGGCCAGTAAGTCGATCTTAAGCCCTCACTTATGTGATCTTCAGGGATTTTTAAATGCTTAAGCGTAGCAATAGCAGTCATTGCGTTGCTGATTTGGTGTGTGCCTGTCAGGGAAGGGAATGGAAATTCAATACTCTTACTTCCCTTTCTTGGAATAATGGATTTTTTAGAGCAAGATAAAGTGAAAAGGTCAGCTGACCAAATAATGTCACTTCTGTTAGCCATACATTTTTCTTCCAATATTTTTTTTACTTTTGCAGACTGATCTGAAATGATAGTGGGAGTGTTTTTCTTAATTATGCCAGCTTTAGCCATTGCAATCTTTTTTATTGTTTTACCTAAATACTCCTTATGATCGAAGGATATTGGAGTGATAACCGTGACTACTGGGTTTTGAACAACATTTGTAGCATCAAACTCCCCGCCAAGTCCAACTTCCAAAAGCGTATAGTCAGCAGTCTCCCTCGAAAACGCAAGAAAAGCTGCACAAGTAACCATTTCAAAAAATGTTATTGGCTCAGAATTATTTATATTTTCGCACTCAATGAGAACTTTTTTTAATTTGTCTTCACTTATTCTTTTGCCTGCTATCTCTATTCTTTCATTGAAGTGCACCAAATGTGGAGAGGTATAGACGTGTGTTTTAAGTCCACTACTTTGTAATCCGGCTTTAATCATAGCAATAGTCGAACCTTTTCCATTTGTGCCAGCGACATGGATTATGGGAGCTAATGATCTTTCAGGGTTTCCTAGTCGTCGCAAAAGTCTTTTTACTCTGTCTAACTTAAGATCAATTATTTTAGGGTGTAAAGATTCAAGCCTTTTAAGTATCTCGTCCATTAGATCCATCAACTTCTGTAATTTTTCCTCTAATAGGTGGAGGTTGATTTTTTAATAGATAGATCAATCTTATTAGCTCTTCTCTTAAAAACTTTCTTGACACCACTTTGTCAAGCATTCCATGATCAAACAAATACTCTGATCTTTGAAAGCCTTCCGGTAGCTTTTCCCTAATGGTTTGTTCTATCACTCTAGGTCCTGCAAAGCAAATAAGAGCATTCGGTTCGGCTATTTGTACATCACCAAGCATTGCATAAGACGCCGTAACTCCACCAGTTGTAGGATTTGTCAACACAACTATATAGGGAAGCGCAGCATCTCTTAGCATCTCAATCGCCACAGTTGTTCTCGGCATTTGGATTAATGACAAAACACTTTCTTGCATTCTTGCACCACCTGCAGCAGCAAACAAAATAAAAGGCGACTTATTTTTGACTGCTTTCTTTACTCCCTCCAAAATTGCGTTTCCTACTGCCATCCCCATAGAACCACCCATGAACTTAAAGTCTTGGCAGGCTATAATAGTATTCATTCCTCCTAAGTGACCCTCAGACACTAAAATTGCCTCTTTTTGGCCAGTACTTTTTTGAGCATCTTTTATTCTGTCAGTATATTTTTTTGTGTCTTTAAAATTCAGGGGATCCTGTATAGGAAATTCGTAATCAATCGTGGAGTAGACTCCGTTGTCAAATAAAGATAAAAAACGTTCCTTTGGAGACATGTACATGTGATAGTTACAATTTGGGCACACATTCAAACTCTGGGCAAACTCTTTATGAAATATCATAGAGTCACAGCTTTGACATTTAACCCATAGCGTCTCAGAGTTACCTTTCCGTGAAAACATTGCATTGATTTTTGGCCTAACGAAGTTAGAGATCCAATTCATTTTAGATACCAGTCGAATATTATATAATCTTTATTGCTAAACTAAAAAATAACATTATACAAAATAAAAATAAACCAACTGTTTTTTCCAAGTGGCATTGTGGATAAACTCTATTTATAAAATTGGAGCTTTAATTGTGGCTAATTTAACGAAAATATTTGTAGCAATCCATTTCTTGCTATTCTTAAGTGGCTGTTTATCAATTGGATCTGGGCCGCTAATCAATTCAATCTCTATACCATCAGGTCAATTTTATATAAGGCAGCAACTTCCAAGCGGTTTTTGTTCGGATAAAAACGCTTATAGCTCCACAGCTTTTCAAGAAACCATGGTTGTAACAAATTGTCTTGCTGTTAGTAACGGAAATAATTTCTATTTTAGCCGTAGACCAGTTGATACGATTGTTCATATCACATTTACAAAATTAATTGTTCCAAATAATATTTCTCAGCAAAAATACTTATCGACCATCGCTAAAAATGTGGAGTTGAAAAAATTTCTAGCAGTCACCAGTGATAAAAAGATAGTCTTTGGCGAAAAGAAATTACTAAAGAAATTTTTCCATGTGAACTTTCAAATGATCAATTCTTCAGAGCGTATAGAATTTGTCAGAAAATACTTTTTCATAGTCGACAATAAAATGGTTGTTATGACAATTTTATCTTTCCAAAAGCCTAGAAAAAATACATATAGCGCCTTTGAGAGTTTTATTATAAAAATAAATGAAGCTAGTTCTTAAATTGCTCAGTTGCTTTAACTAGTGCCGCAGTAATACCCGACTCAGACATTGCATGACCTGCTTTCGATACCATAACTAAATTTGAGTTTGGCCATAATCTGTGAATTAGGTCTGCTGTTCCAGGCGGACAAATCATGTCATATCTTCCCTGAACTATTATTGACGGTATATCCAATATCTTATGCATGTTATCCTTAATTTGCTGAGAGTTACTTAAGAATCCGAGGTTCTTGAAGTAATGGTTTTCAATTCTCGCGAAAGCCCTTGCATAATCGGTGGAGGGGCTAGAACCAAATCCGGGACTTTCGAGGTTTGCTAAAGCATTTTCCCAAGCCGTCCAAGCTCTAGCAAATCGGCCTTGTTCGGTAGGGGATGATCCAAACAATCTTGAGTGATACCCTCCTATAATATCTTTCTGCTCTCCAAGTGGAAGCATGTTTTTAAAAGCTCGCCACGCTTCAGGCCAAAACATACTAGCTCCACCTTCTTTATAAAACCAGTCTAACTCCGACTGAGTCATTGTAAATACACCTCTAAGGATTATTTTACTGACCATTTCAGGATATGACTGGGCATATATCAAAGAAAGGGCAGCCCCCCAGCTTCCTCCAAACAAAACTACTTTTTTTATGCTAAGCTTTTTCCTTATAGCCTCAATGTCTGATACAAGATGCCAGGTAGTGTTGTTTTGGACTGAGGCATAAGGTTTAGACCTTCCACAGCCCCTTTGATCAAAAAGAATGATGTAGTAAGCATCAGGATCAAAAAACCTGCGCATTGTTGGACTACATCCTCCACCTGGTCCGCCATGCACGACTACAACAGGTATTCCGCTAGGGTTACCACATTCTTCGTAATATATTTGGTGCCCATCACCACGATCGATAACATTTTTCCTAAATGGTTCAATTTCAGGAAATAATGTAGTCCTCGGTCTATTCGCTGGGGAGATATTTTGTTCAGGCATTCTTGAGAATAAAAAATATGTATATATATGTATATTATGTCATGAGTATAGGAACAATTCAATGAAAACAATGTCGTCCATAAACGCGGAAGAGGTAATGAAGTTCGAAAAGTTAGCAACCGAGTGGTGGGATGCTGAAGGGAAGTTCAAGCCACTTCATATGTTGAACCCCTGTAGGTTAGAGTTTATAACAGATCACATATCTCTTCATTTTAAAAAAGAAATGGTATTCGATAAGAAGCCTTTAAAAGGAATTAAAGTTTTAGATATTGGTTGCGGAGGTGGGTTGTTATGTGAACCAATGGCTAGAATGGGAGCTGAAGTCTTAGGCATCGATGTAGTGGAAAAAAATATTAAAGTTGCTTCGTTACATGCAAAAAAAATGAACCTCGATATAAAATATCGCCATATTTCGGCGGAAGATCTTTTGAAAGAAAAGGCGACATTCGATGTAGTACTTAACATGGAAGTTGTCGAGCATGTAGAAAACCCTGGATTTTTTATAGATAAATGCTCCCACCTACTTAAGCGCAAAGGTCTCATGTTTTGTTCAACAATAAATAAGAATTTAAAGAGCTACATATATGCTATTTTGGGTGCTGAGTATGTGATGCAGTGGTTACCAAAGGGAACACATGATTGGAATAAATTCATAAAGCCGAACGAACTCAAAAAATTAATTTCTAATTCTGGTCTCACAGTCAAGGACACAAAGGGATTTGTATTTAACCCACTATCCTGGGGATGGGAGCTATCAAAAATGGACTTTACAGTAAACTACGCGGTTTGTGCCACAAGATGACGCTTCAATCTAGCCCAACAACTTGATCCCAAAGCTTGTCCAAAGTATCTATTTTTTCTTGGTCAAACTTAGCTAAATGTTTCCAGTATTTACCGTCCTCGAAAAAGTAACCTAAATTTTTCTCCTTCTGCAGTGCAATCTTCAATAAGTCACTATTTACTTTTCTTGGAGTACATTCTTTAGGTATTTTTTCTAAGCTGGTGCGTCTAAAAACTAAGTTACTTTTAGGTCTTTTTGAGAGGTTAAAGACTGAGCAATTTTGACATGCAGCAATAGCTTCGAGGCGAGCAGACTTAGCCTTTAAATTTTTTAAAGTAGGATCTTTCCTTAGAGGATCTGGGCTGCCTCTTCCATAAAAATGTGTATTTTCCCCATCATAAACCATATCACAACCGATATATGCTATGGCTTTGGGTTTGAAATGTCCAAGTGCCCAGTATCCCGCAGTAAAAGCCATTGTTCCTCCAGCATAAGCGAACCCCCCATATTTATTTTGAACTAGAACATACTGCTCTGAACCGATCAACTTTTGGTCTTTGTTTTTTCTAGGCCTCCTATCTTTTGGAAAGTCATCAGGAAATATACAATAGTCCCAATCTTTTCTTACGTTCCAAGCGTTGTTTATAGTTACGACGCCCTGAAAAAGCTCTCTCTTAAAACTTTTAGCCTCTAATGCATCCGGTGCGCTTCCAATGATTAGGATAAACAAAATAGTATCTCTTAAACCTTATTTTTTTCCATTGATTCACGAAAACTTCTTAAATCTCCTAACAAACTTTTTTTGGTTAAGTGATCAGTTTTCTGAATTATTTCATCTAAGATAGGCTTTATGGACTTGATAGCATAATTTCTTGCATCTATACCACTTTGACTTATTGAAATGAGTTTTTTCCTGGCATCATCCCAGTCTGGGCGAACGTGTATGTATCCTAGCTTTTCCAATTTGTTCACAGTATTAGTCATAGCTCCTTTAGTTACATGAAAACTTCTTGCTAGTTGTAATGGCGTCTTTTCTGCTTTCGAGCCAGAAAAGTGATTTAAAACAGAGAAACTTGATATATTTAAATTCCTGGGAAGGGCGTTATCAAGTTTGCTTCTAGCCAATTGTTCTATAGTAGCTATCTCGCTAAGAAGAATTAGTAAATTCATATCTTTATTATTGAATTCTAGCATAAAAACACGCTAATTATTGTTTACAAAGGGTAGACCTTACAATCATAAAATATTTTTGGATCAACAACCAATGTTATTTGACATAAAAAGAGTTAAGGAAAATAAAATTAGATCAAGAGAAACAAGGCCAAGAAATTTTCTCTTTAAAAGAATATTCAACGATATAGAGAAACGTATTTTAGATTTACCGAATGCCTGGGAGTATGGCCTTATTGAAGGCTGTAGAAGGCGTGACTTAAAAGAGTTAAAAAAAAACGATAAACTAACATTTTTAGAATTTTTTAACAATTCTGATAAAACGTCATCAATTGACCTATACGCAAATTTAATGCAGCTACATTGGTCTAACGATCCGTTCAGTGATTTTTCTCAAAAAGTGAAACTTTTAAAACCCAAAGGTCAATTTTTATGTTGCCTATTTGGAGCAGAGACGTTGAATGAGCTCAGGGACTCTTTCGCTAAAGCCGAGATGAAACTATTTGGTGCAGTTAGTCCGAGGATTTCTCCATTGCCGGAAATAAGAGATGTTGGTAATTTGGCTGCTAAGGTTGGCCTAAATAACTGTGTGGTCGATAGAGATATAATAATGGTCGACTATAAAAAGATATTAGATTTGTTTTTGGATATTAAAAATATGGGAGAGACAAACGCGATTATCGGGCGTCGTAAAACCCTAATGCCCAAAAAGCTCATTCATGAGGTTGAAAAATATTATTTAAAAAATTTCTTAGAGAAAAGACAAGAAGAAGACGCTGAATTTATAAGGGCTACTTTTGAAGTTATCTTTTTATATGGTTTGAAATAGACGAAAAAAGAAAGAAAATTATTTGATATTTTGTCGGTATAGCTTAGTTGAATCGTATTGAAAGAAACCAAAATGAATGCCAAACACCGCACTACTCCAGAAGATCATCCTAAAATTTTAAAACAAAGAGTGGGTGTCATAATTGGCAACCTTGGTACTCCAGATGCGACAGACTACTGGTCCATGAGGAGATATCTTAAAGAGTTTCTTTCAGACAGGAGGGTAATTGATTATTCTCCCTGGGTTTGGAAGCCAATATTGAACTTAATTCTACTGAGAAGACCCTTCTCTTCTGGTGAAGCGTACAAAGAGATTTGGAATACAAAAGAAGATGAAAGTCCATTGTTGACTATAACAAAAGCTCAAACAAAAAAGTTGAAAGGCAGGTTTAACAAAGATTATGGCGACCAAGTCTTAGTAGATTTTTGTATGAGATATGGCAATCCTTCAACAGAAAGTGTAGTAAGAAAAATGGTATCTCAGGGATGTACAAAAATACTGTTTTTTCCTCTTTATCCGCAATATGCAGCTCCAACAACTGCCACTGCCAATGATCAGATCTTCAGGTCTCTGATGCAGTTAAACTGGCAGCCAGCTATAAGAACAGTACCCCCATACTTTGATAACCCAGATTTTATCAGTTCGATTTCAAAATCCATAGAGACCGCTTATCAAAGATCAAAATTTAAGCCACAGCATTTGGTAATGTCCTATCACGGTGTGCCTGAACGATACCTTCTGAACGGGGATCCTTATCATTGTCAATGCCAAAAAACAACTAGGCTAATCAAAGAAAAGCTTAAGTGGAAAGATAGTGAATTGACGACATCATTTCAATCAAAGTTTGGACCCGAAAAATGGGTAGGGCCTGCCACAGTTGATCTAGTAGCAGATTTAGCAAAGTCTGGTAAGCATAACATTGCAGTTATAGCCCCAGCATTTTCTTCTGATTGTGTTGAAACATTGGAAGAAATATGTGGGGAAATATCAGAAAGTTTTATTGAAGCCGGAGGAAAAAACTTTTTATATATTCCATGTCTTAACGATGACAAAATTCAAATCGATATGTTTTTTAATATGTTGAAAAAAGAGCTATCGGGGTGGGTTTAACTTAACTTTCTTTTTCTTTTTCTTTTTCTTTTTCTTTTCCTGTACTTTGGTCTATAACTTTCATCGATAGTTTACTCTTACCTCTGTCATCGATACCCACTAATTTAACTTTGACACTTTCTCCTTCATTCAAAACATCTTTTGGATGATTTACGCGCTCCTCAGCTATTTGGCTAACATGAACAAGGCCGTCCCGTTTTCCGTAGAAATTTACAAAAGCACCAAAATCCATCAATTTCACTACTTTACCTTCGTAAACTTGTCCGACAATAGGGTCTTCGACAATCTCTTTAATCATTTTTCTAGCTATATCTAAGCTCTCTTTATTTTGAGATGCTATTCTTACTAATCCGTCATCGTTTATATCGACTTTCGCTCCTGAAACTTCGACGATTTCTTTAATCACTTTCCCTCCGCTTCCGATAACCTCTCTAATCTTATCACTTGGTACAGTAATAGACTCTATTTTAGGGGCATATTGTGAAAACTCAGATGGAGCAGACAAAGATTTGGCCATTTCGCCTAATATGTGTAGTCTTGCCTCCTTTGCTTGGTCAAGTGCTTTTTCCATAATTTGAGGAGTAATCCCTGCAACTTTTATATCCATTTGCAAAGATGTTATTCCTGATTCTGTTCCAGCCACCTTAAAATCCATATCTCCAAGATGGTCTTCATCTCCAAGGATGTCAGTTAGAACAGCAAACTTTTTTCCCTCTAATATCAATCCCATAGCAACACCAGCCACAGGCGCTTTCAGGGGTACCCCTGCATCCATCATTGATAAAGATGATCCACAAACCGTTGCCATTGAAGATGATCCATTGGATTCTGTAATCTCAGAAACAACTCGTACAGTATATGGAAACTCCTCAGCCGAGGGTAAAACCGCTTGTAAGGCTCTCCAAGCTAGTTTTCCATGCCCGATTTCGCGACGGCCAGGCCCCATCATTCTACCAGTTTCTCCGACTGAGTACGGTGGAAAGTTATAGTGAAGCATAAAATTTATTCTGCCGTCTTTGTGTAGAGCATCTATAATTTGCTCAGAATCTCCAGACCCCAGAGTTGTAACAACTAAACCTTGCGTCTCACCCCTAGTAAACAAAGAGGATCCGTGTGCGCGAGGCAATAAACGGGTCTCAGTCTCTATTTGTCTTACAGTTGTTAAGTCTCTACCATCTATACGAGTACCATTATCTAAAATGTTGTTTCTAACAACTTCAGACTCGAGCTTTTTTATTAGTTCTTTAACTTCACTACCTTCATTTTCTTCATCTGACAGAGAGCCTTTTATTTTCTCTATCGCGGAAGCTACTGAAGCTTGCCTTTCTTTTTTGTCGGATATTTCGAACGCTTTTTTAAGGTCTTTATTACCTGCTTTAGATATCTTCTTATATAAGTCGTCGTTATGCTGATAATCAAAAGAATAGGGCTCTTTCGCAGTCTCTTTTGCTAGGTCGATTATCATGTCAATAACCAATGCCATCTGTTCATGTCCGAACTTCACTGCTCCCAACATTTCCTTTTCTGATAATTCATACGCTTCGGACTCTACCATCATTACTGCATCTTTAGTTCCAGCGACAACCAGATCAAGTCTTTGCTCACTCTTTTCTTTCAGGTTATCCATGTCTTCTACTGATGGATTGAGAACATATGAGTCATTAACAAAACCTACTCTAGCGGCTCCAATTGGCCCAAGAAAAGGAGCCCCAGACAGTGTTAAAGCTGCGGAGGCTGCTATCAAAGCTATTATATCGGGGTCATTTTCTAGGTCATGACTTAAAACGGTACATGTTACCTGTACTTCATTTTTGAATCCATCAACGAACAACGGCCTAATAGGCCTATCGATTAGGCGACTAGTTAATGTTTCTTTTTCTGTAGGTCGCGCTTCTCTTTTGAAAAACCCCCCAGGAATTTTCCCAGCTGCGTAATACTTTTCTTGATAATTTACAGTTAGTGGAAAGAAATCTTGGTCAGTCTTTGACTCTTTTGCAAAAACAACAGCAGCCATAACCACTGTTTCACCATATGTTGCTATTACTGTCGAGTCTGCTTGTCGAGCAATCTTGCCTGTTTCCAACGTTAATTTATCGTGTCCCCACTCAATAGTCTTCTTTATTTCATTAAACATGTCTTGCCTTTGTTTTGGTAAATTTTACGAACAAAATAACCAGATTATTTTATCTTCTTATTTCTAGTCTTTTAATTAGTTCCTTGTAGCGATTCTCATCTTTTTCTCGCACATAGTCCAAAAGTTTTCGTCTTAAAGAAACCATTTTCAAAAGGCCTCTTCTAGAATGATTATCTTTTTTATGAGTTTTGAAATGCTCTGTTAAATTCGAAATTCTCTTGGTCAATATAGCTACCTGAACCTCAGGTGAGCCAGTATCCCCTTCTTTGGTCCCATAGTCTTTGATTAAAGTGTTTTTATCTTCTCGAGTAATCGACATCTATATTCTCCTTTGTTGGCACCTACCAGGATGTCGTCCAGTTAGGCTTAATTACTAAGTATACCTATTAGTGTGGTTTTATAGAAAAATAAAGAGAAAAATAAATAATACTGATCCCTTTGTGACATTTATATTTAATTTTCAGTATTAAACTTTCTCTTAACCTTCAGAAAAACCCCTTCCCTAAAGAGAACCCCAACTAATCTTCCTTTGCACTTTGCGATGAGCTCTTCACCCTCGCAAAAATCTAAGGTACTTGGGCATTTTATTGGTCGACCATTTTCCAAGTCTTTTAAATCATCCAAATGACATTCAAAAATTTTAAGTCCAGGAATACCAATTTCAATAGCCTTTATATTTGACTTCAGATTTTCTGTAGATAGGCCTAGTAGGTTAGACAAATCATTTGCTTCTTGAGCTCTGAAAGGACCATACTCTATACGGTTGAGGTTTTGTACGTATCCAAAGCACCCAAGATAATCTCCAATATCTCTTGCTATGGATCTTACGTAGCCACCCTTACCACACTCAAAATGTATGAGTGTTTCTCCTCCTTCTATATAAGAGCGTAATGAAAGTTTATATACATTTATATACCTCGCTGTAAGTTGGAAATTCTCGTTAGCTTTAAAGCGCTCGTAAGCTCTTTTTCCCTTTACTTTCACAGCAGAGACTTTAGGAGGAATTTGAAAGATGACCTCCGAATAATATTTCAAGGCTTCCAATATGTCACTTTTTTTTGGCACGTAGGATGAGGCTTTTAGAGTTTTTCCTGTTGCATCATCTGTGGCAGTTTTCAATCCATACAAAAATGTTGCTTCATACTTTTTTTTTGATTTAAGGAGATATGGAATTGCTTTAGTTGCTTCCCCTAACGCCAACGGTAACAATCCCGTAGCGTCAGGATCCAATGTTCCAGCATGACCGATCTTTGTAGGGTTCATTTTTTTTTTAAATAGCCTGACTACTTCCGCTGATGTAATGCCAGCTGGTTTGTTCACTAAAAGCCACCCGTTAAATATATTCCTTTGCACTGCCTATCTAATCTTTTTCAAGAGCTCTAAATATCTGGTTGGTTTTTTCTATCTGTTTGAAAAGCGTATCTTCTTTAAACCTTAAGTCGGGTAAATATTTTAAAGACAACTCTTTTCCAAGAGCATGCCTGATGGCATTTTTGTTTTTACCTAAAAAAGAAGTTAGCTCTTGTGGCTCTATTTTATTGAAAGGAAGAACATATACCGTTGCGATCTTAAGATCGGCAGAGCAACGCACCTCACTTACGGATGCTGAATAGTTTTTTCTATTATGATCATAAAAATTCGAGTCAAATAGTATTTTGGAGATATTTCTCTTTATTAGCTCTGAAACTCTCAGTTGTCTTTGAGAAGCCTCGTCTCCAAACTTACCTTTATTTTTTCTCTTTTGCATATTAACTTCATCCAGTACGACGATTGGTCTATACTAATTACTAAAATTAAATTTGAGATTATTCAATTGTTTGTTGAGGAAAAAAATGAAAAATCATTTTAAGGTAAGCGTTTTAGGAGCATCAGGGCGGATGGGATCTCAAATAATAAAGTCAGTCAGTAAATCCGCCGCTATGGATTTACACTATGTTGTCGAGCAAAAGGGGCACAATTGGATAGGACAAGACTGTGGGGAAAAGCTACTAGGCAGAGAGAATAATGTTATCGTAACTGATGATTTAAATGTGGCTCTAAGCTCGGCTGATGCTGTCATTGATTTTAGTACACCGGATACCTCATTAGAGTGTCTAAAAATTTGTGCACAAACCAACACGGCTCATGTAATTGGAACAACTGGTTTTGACTCAATGCAAGCAAGTAAGATTAATGGGTATGCAGAAAAGGTGGTTGTTGTAAAGGCTGGAAATATGAGCTTAGGAATAAATATATTAACCAGTTTAGTTGAAAAGATTTCATCTTCTCTAGACCTAGACTTTGATATAGAGATTTTGGAAATGCACCACAGAAATAAAATCGATGCTCCGTCTGGAACTGCCTTAATGCTGGGTGAAGCAGCAGCTAAGGGCAAAGGAAAAAGTCTGTCAGATTTAAGAGGGACCGTACGTGAGGGCAGATTTGGAAGTCGAGATGAAGGTGCTATAGGGTTTGCTTCTCTCCGAGGTGGTGGTGTCGTGGGTGAGCACGAAGTCTCTTTTACATCTGACTCTGAAAGAATATCTATAAAGCATGAAGCGTTTTCCAGGGATATTTTTGTAAACGGGGCACTAAAAGCTGCTATGTGGTCAAAAGAAAAGAAGCCCGGACTCTATGATATGCTAGATGTTCTAAACTTGAGTTAGTTGAACCGCATGAAATTGTTTTTTAAAAACTTTGTTTTCTTTCTTATTTTAGTTTTTCCATCAATTGTATTAGGTAAAACTTTTACAAATTGTGGAGGAAATTTTAGTGTCTTTTTGAAAGTGGCAGAAGAGCATGCAACTGAACTTGGTGTAAGTAGTGAAGTACTAAGAAAGATCATTCGACAGACAAAATTTAATCCAAAGATTATTGAGCTAGATAGAAAACAAGGAAGTTTCAAACTGAGCTTTCTTGATTTCTCCAAAAGAGCAATAAATGATTATAGGCTCGTGAACGGGAAGAAAAAATTCAAAAAGCACCAAGCTGTTTTTGATAAAGCTTTTGCCTTATATGGAGTTCCAAAAGAAGTAATTACAGCCTTCTGGGCTATGGAAACTGATTTTGGAGCTGTTCAAGGAGATTTCAATACACTTAACGCTCTTGCTTCTCTGGCATTTGATTGTAGAAGACCTGAGATTTTCCAACCCGAGTTCATTGCTGCGATGCAATTGATTGACCGTGGTGATATCGATTATAAAACGACAGGAGCTTGGGCAGGAGAAATTGGGCAAGTCCAGATGTTGCCAAAGGATATATTAGAATTTGGTATTGATGGTAATAAGGACGGTCAGATTTCTCTAAAGGAAACACCCGAGGATGCCATTTTAACAGCTGCTAATTTGATAAATCATATGGGTTGGGTTAAAGGTGCTCCTTGGTTGGAGGAAGTGATATTACCTGACGGTTTTTACTGGCAACTAGCGGGATTTGGAAGGGAAAGATCTCTCAAAGATTGGAAAGCTGTCGGGGTAAAGTTTAGAAAAGAGAAATTGAGAATGGATGAAAGGCTCTATTCAACGCTTTTATTACCACAGGGAAAAAAAGGTCCTGCATTTTTGGCTTTTAAAAACTATAAAGTGTATTTAAAATGGAACGATAGCTTCATCTATACTGTGACAGCGGCTCACTTAGCGAAAAGGCTTGAGGGGGCAAAAAAGTATGTACATAAAAATCCCTCAGATATTTTAAATATTGAGTCGATGATAAAATTACAAAATCTACTTAAATCAATCGGTTACGATGTTGGAAAAGTAGACGGTATTTTAGGTGCAAAGACTAGACAAGCTGTAAGACTGGCCCAGCTAGAATTGGGTCTATCAGCAGACAGTTGGCCAACGAACGAGCTTCTTAGCAAGCTTCAATGAATCAATATACGTTTGCAGTGAAATATTTAAACCCTGTATCCACAAGCGTTTTCAAAGCTTTTTTTTTATTCATTACTATAAAACGATGATTTTTCTCTAGTTGTTTCGTTTTTTGCATTGTTGCGGCACATCTGTAGATATGGCAAACCTTATGGGCCCATATGTTATACTCGGGCATGAACGTAAAGCGTTGGAATACTCCCTCTTTTTTAAGCACTTTAATGCCCCAACCTGTTTCTTCTAAAACCTCTCGATAAAGGGCATGAATAAGTGATTCATTCTTATTACATCCTCCTCCAGGTAACTGAATCTCAATGTTATCCTCCGAATTTATCTGTTCTGTTAAAAGTAATTTATCCTTATGAAAAATGATCCCATAAGCGCCTACTCTCTCCTGATATCTTATCTTGCAATTAATTCTTTCACCGAATAACTTCACAGACTTCTTCCGAATTGTTGTTGTTTTCGCATTTAATATTAAATAAAAATCAATAAACACCAAAATAAAAAAGAAAGTAATGGAAAATAAGTTTCTAGATTCAATTTTACCTTTTCAGATAGATGATAATAACCTTAGAGGACGTTTTGCGCGCGTAGAGAAATCTGCCACTGATACTTTAAAAAATCATCATTTTCCTCATGAAGTTTGTACACTCTTAATTGAAGCACTACTCTTGACTGTATTAATAGGAGAGATGATTAAAATAAGATGGAGACTGTCTTTACAGGTAAGAGGTAATGGATCTATCAAATTACTAGCAACAGATTATTATGCGCCAAATGAGGAAGGAAAGCCTGCATGCATAAGAGCATACGCAGATTACGAGAAAAATGCTACGCACTTTAACCTCGTTTCAGGCTTATTTGCAATTACTATCGATCAAGGAAAAAAAATGGAGCCATATCAAGGCATCACTCCGATTGTCGAAGGCAGTTTAAGTAAGTCTGCCGAAAATTATTTTTTTCAATCAGAGCAAATTAAAACTTTTTTTGACATAAACATTGCCAAAAAACATAGTGCAAAAAATGGAAAAAGCTGGAGTGCTTCCGGATTTATGTTACAAGCATTACCCGCAAATAATGGTAATGAATTTATTGATGCTCAAAGCTGGGGCGCATTAAAGGAAAGAATAATTAAACAAACGAAATATTATTCAACTAGTGCAGAGTTTGATCAATATAGGTTTCTATACAATATTTTTCAAACCAGAAACTTAACTGTATTTAAAGAGACCAAACTAAAATTTGGATGCTCTTGCAAACGAAAGACACTCCTTTACACTCTTGCTAAATATCCAAAAGAGCAGTTGGAACAAATGTGTGATGACCATAAAAAAATTGATGCAAACTGTCAGTTCTGTAGTAAAAAATTTCAGTTTTTTCTTCAAGAAATACTTGATTACCATGAAGGTTAATTTTTCAAAAAAAGAAGAGGTGAGTAAAAAAATAATAAGTGTTATTCACCCCACTGACTATCATGATAATTTTTTGAGAAAAGTGGATACTACTTTTGACCTAGACCTTAATCAAAGTAGCACAAAAATAAGCTTTCACCCGGCTTCTGTCCTTGTCCCTTTACAATATGAAGATTCCATGTGGCAAGTAATCCTTACTCGTCGCTCAATGAATATGAAAAAGCACTCTGGACAAATTTCTTTTCCCGGAGGCAAGTTTGAGGATGAAGATAAAACCCTCTATGCAACAGCTCTAAGAGAAGCCTTTGAGGAGATCGGTTTAAGTTCAAAAAATGTATGTTTATGGGGGTCCTTACCTTCACATGAAACAGTGACCGGTTTCAGGGTGTATCCGTTTATTGGAGTTGTAAATGGATATGAAATTCAGATAAATAGCGCAGCGGAAGTGTCTGAAGTATTTAAAGTGCCGCTTGAGTTTTTGCTTAATGGGAAAAGTTATTCGAAGCACTCTGTTACTTGGAATGGAGAAAAAAGATCATATTTGGCTGTTCCGTATGGGCCATACTATATTTGGGGAGCAACAGCACGAATTCTCTACAATTTCTCAGAAAAATTTTCGAGGTAGAACCCTCAAATGGAAAAAATTAATATAGCGAAGCTTTTCGGTTCGGAAATAAAAGAGCTAATGGGCCTAATCAGATCTTCTGGTAAGGAATGCTACATCGTTGGAGGAGCGGTCAGAGACTTTTTGCTCAAGCATAAAAATTTTATAGACATTGATCTAACAACTGCGCTGAGTGTTGACCAATTGATAAAAATTTTTAAGAAAAACAAAATAGATTGCGATGATAGAGCAATCAGGTATAACTGCCTAACAGTAAGCATTCAAAAAAGAAGCCTCCAAATTACCTCATTTAGGAAAGACATTCGAACTTTTGGTAGGACAGCAGATGTAGAGCTTATTGAAAATATTGAAGAGGATGCAAAGCGACGCGATTTTACAATTAACGCTTTTTATTGCTCCTTCAACGGTGAGATAATTGATCCACTAGGAAATTTAGAAGATTTAAACAATAAAGAATTAAAATTTATTGGTGATCCAGAAGCCAGAATAATTGAAGATCACCTTAGAATCTTGAGGTTTTTTCGTTTTGTCGCGGTTTTAGGTTTAAAATACAAAAATATAAATCCAAAATATTTACCGATTATCGAAAAGCATATAGATCGTATAAATGACTTAAGTAATGAAAGGGTGGCTGCAGAGATTAGAAAAATACTCCTTTCCGCTTTCCCTTCATTTGCTTTGAAGCTTATGGATAAAGTGAAACTCTATGAAAAAGTTTTGGGAACTTATTCCGAAGTATCAAATCTAAAATTAGAAAAGTTAGAGAGTAGATATAATTTGACCCCGTGTTTGGTTAGAAGGGTACTAGCTCTCCAAATCCACCCCCAAATTCCCCTGATGTCTAAAAAAGAAAAAAAATATTTTAACCTGTTGAATGATTTAATGAATTTCGATCACAACCCTGATTACTTAGGGTACAAAGTGGGTGAAAAACCTAGCCTAGACCTTCTGGTAATCAGAGCAATTAAAGACAGATCTACTGTGAAGGCCAAAGATATTGAGAAAATTAAAAAAGCATCTAACAAAGTCTTTCCAATAAAATTTTCAGACGTTCATTCTTTTTCAAAAAATCTAAATATTACAAAAGAAAAAATAAAATTAATGGAGTCTTTCTGGATTAAATCTGGGTTTAAGGCATCTAAAGGAAAATTATTAGGTTTGATTAATTAAAACCACTCAGCAGTTGGAGGTAAGCTCATTAATACTGCATCTATATTGTGCCCTGTCTGCAAACCAAACTTAGTACCCCTGTCATAAACCAAGTTAAATTCAGCATAAAGCCCTCTCTTTTGTTCCTGAATTTTTTTATGCTCTGGTGTCCAGTCTTTAGAATAATGTTTTTTAACTATGGGTATATAAGCCTCGAGAAATGCTTCACCAACATCCTTAGTGAAAGAAAAATCTTTCTCCCAGTTACCTGTGCATAGGTCATCAAAGAATATTCCACCTACCCCTCTAGCAACTTTTCTATGCGGAATAAAGAAATATTCATCAGCCCAGCTCTTAAATTTTTCATAGTAATTTTGATTATGGTCATCACATTTTTTCTTAAGTGTTTGATGAAAGAAAGTAGTGTCTTCGTCATTTTCTATCGATGGATTTAAGTCAGTACCTCCTCCAAACCACCATGCATGAGGTGTCCAAAACATCCTGGTGTTCAAGTGTATTGCAGGCGTGAGTGGGTTTCTCATATGGGCTACAAGGCTAATACCAGAGGCCCAGAATCTTGGATCATCTTTTAACTCTGGGATAGATTTTCTTGCTGTAATACTCTTTTGTGCTTCTGGGGCTAGGTCTCCATACACAGCGGATACATTAACACCTACCTTCTCAAATATTCGACCACCTTTAAGCGTGGCCATGACGCCACCACCGCCATCTCTTTTGTCTCCAGTTTCTCTTGTGCTACTTTTTTTTTCAAATCTCTTGGGAGCCATATCATTGATAGGAAATAACTTTAAGTGATCGGTTTCTAATGTTTCAAATTCCTTACAAATCCTATCCCTTAAATCCTTGAACCATTTCTCTGCTTGATCTTTTTGCTGCTGTCCTACCATCATTTTCCTAATATTTTCTTAATTCTTCAAAAGATAATGCTATTTTGAGGATAGCATACGAATTTCTTTAAGATAAATGAAAATGAGACTGGATCAATATATTGTGGAATTAGGTTTGGCTGCGTCAAGAAACATGGCACGGGAACTAATAAAGGAAGGATCAGTTTCACTTAATCAAGAGATTTGCAATAAGCCTGCAAAAGACATACAAAAAGGAGCAAGAGTTTCTATTGTTAAAAAACGACAATGGGTAAGTCGGGGTGGAAAAAAATTATTCGATGCACTAAAAAGCTTTGACATTGATGTGGAGAAAAAAATTGCTTTGGATGTTGGATCGTCCACTGGAGGATTTACCCAGGTTTTGTTACAAGAGGGAGCAACAAAAATTGTAGCAGTTGATGTCGGAACAAATCAGCTCCATGCGAGTCTGAGAAATGTGCCTAGTATTTCTATACTAGAACAAACTGACATTAGGGATATATCATCAAAATTTGTAGATTTTTTTGACTTGGTTGTTGTAGATGTTGCATTTATCTCAATAAAGAAAGTAATTAAAGATATTGAAGTAACTGCAAAAAAAGGGGGACATATTGTCGTGTTATATAAACCCCAATTCGAAGCAGGAAAAAAAAATATTTCAAAAAATGGCTTGGTTAAGAAGGAAACTGACGTACAAAAAATGCTGAGTAATTTTTTGAATACTTTAGATTATTCAAGTTTATATTTTGTTCAGAGCAAAGAGGCATGTATAAAGGGAAAAAGAGGAAACCAGGAAATTTTTATTCATCTTATAAGACGATAAGCATTTAACCGATTTTTCCAGATCTTTGTCCTACCTGCCCCCTGTGAAGTAAAAAATGATCCAAAATAACGCACGCTACCATAGCTTCTCCAACTGGAACGGCTCGTATTCCTACACAAGGATCATGCCTTCCCTTTGTTGAAACCATAGTTGCTGATCCCATTTTAGAGATGGATTTTCTCTCGCTCAAGATTGATGATGTCGGTTTAACGGCAAATCTTGTTATGATATCTTGACCAGAGGTTATCCCGCCTAAAACTCCTCCTGCATTATTGGATGTGAAAGATATTTTATCTTCCTCTAAAAAAATTTCATCAGCATTTTCTATTCCCTCGATCTCCGCAGCTTGCATGCCTATGCCTATTTCAACACCTTTAACTGCATTTATAGACATCAAACTACTAGCGAGATCCGCATCCATCTTCGCATATATAGGTGCGCCTAGTCCTGCCGGCACGCCCTCGGCAATTATCTCGACCGTTGCGCCAGCAGAATTACCGTTCTTTCTTAATTCTTTTACATATCTTTCCCAATTTGGGACCATTGCCTTATCAGGACACCAAAAGTCATTTTCTTGAATTGAAGCCGCAGAAAAATTTTTTCTATCAATTCCCATTTTGCCAATGCGGACCAGATAACCATTAATCTGTATATCTGGAGCTATATCTGCCAAAATTTTTCTAGCGACCCCTCCTGCTGCTACTCTTGATGCTGTTTCTCTCGCAGACGATCTGCCACCTCCTCTATAGTCCCTAATCCCATATTTAAGATGATATGTAAGATCAGCGTGCCCAGGCCTGAAAGTATTTTCAATATCACTATAATCTTTTGATCTATGATCCTGATTTTCAATGAATAGTTGAATTGGAGTCCCTGTTGTTAATCCCTCAAATGTTCCAGAAAGTATC
The DNA here is from genome assembly GCA_902524845.1 of uncultured Alphaproteobacteria bacterium. GTDB lineage: Bacteria > Pseudomonadota > Alphaproteobacteria > Rhodobacterales > Rhodobacteraceae > CACIJG01. The sequence goes on along the minus strand of CABZEW010000004.1, from coordinate 45,201 downwards.
CTTACTCTATCCAATTCCTTTCTCTGAGTAGTGTATTTATTAAGGCCTGGCTTTCGTCTATCTAACCAAGGTTGGATATCAGTTTCACTTAATTTTATTCCGGGAGGGCATCCGTCAACAGTAGCACCAATGGCGTTCCCATGACTTTCTCCCCAGGTCGTTACTCTAAACAAGTGGCCAAACGAATTAATCGACATTTAAAACATTCTTTCTATTTATGACTGGATGTCCTTCAGTACATCTATAATAAATGAAAAAGGGCTTCTACCTACTAAATTATACTTTTTTGTTTTTAAATGGCGCCCAAAGCTTTTTATTAGTAAAGTAAAGCAATACAGAAAGAAGTAGTAGGAGCAACACTGCTCTGAAACCTGTTTCTTTTCTCACGTTTAACTTCGGTTCTGCTGCCCACATCAAAAATGCCGCCACATCTTCGGCCTCTTGTTCCAGGGTAGCCTCTGTCCCATCCATATATTCTACATCATCACCCCAAAGAGGTTGAGCCATAGCTATCCATCCACCTGGATAAAGCTTATTGCCATATAAGACAGATCCTGCTTGTTCCTTTTCCTCTTCGCTGTAACTTTTCAAAAGAGACACTATATATTCCGCACCACCCACCCGAGCTTTCGCCATTAGGCTCAGATTGGGAGCATTTTCTACCATAGATCCACTGAAATAATCAGACGGCACTGCACTTCTATCGTCGTCAATGTCAGGGTCATAGACGTCGAACTGAGCGGCATACGCTTTTACCTGCTCTGGAGGTAACTCAGGTCCTCCTTTATCACCAAGGTTACGGTAAGCTACGTGTTTCAGTCCATGACAACCAGCGCACACCTCGGTAAAAACTTGTAGCCCACGTTGCAATTGTTTTTTATCATATGTTCCAAAAACTCCCTCAAATGAAAAGTCGACATCGTCGATCTTTCCGACCGGTCCAGCTGAATTCGCTTGATTTATAAAAATAAGCTGGATAATAAAAACAAAATTGCAAATAGCAGCTTTCAAAAAAGTCTTACTCTGCAGGTTCATATATTCCTCCGTTAGACGGCACGCCTCCTTTGGACGAGCTTTCCTTCACTTCACTTTCCCTAACTTTTTTATTCCAATCTTCTTCGATTGTTTTTGGTGTCTCATTTGGGGTCTCAGTTATTCCCAACAGTGGAAGTATGACTAAAAAGTAGGCAAACCAGTATGTAGAACCGATAAGTGATATTGTGGAATAGGGCTGTTCAGCCGGTTTTGCTCCAACCCAAGTGAGAACAAAAAAGTCTAAAACTAATAAAGCAAACCACCACTTAAATTGTGGTCTGTATCTTCCTGAACGAACCGAAGATGTGTCAAGCCACGGCGCGAGTGCCATTACTGCAATAGCACCAAACATGGCAAGCACACCGAAAAACTTCGCATCGATTATTCCGCCTGAGACAAAAGAGGCAAATTGAACAACCCATACATCGGCGGTGAAAGCACGAAGAATTGCATAGAACGGTAAAAAATACCATTCTGGTACAATGTGGGCAGGTGTTACCAGAGGATCGGCTTCGATATAGTTATCTGGGTGTCCCAGATAATTCGGAATAAAGCCTACAATAGCGGCGAATATAGCCAAGATGATCGCTAGCGCTACGAGATCTTTGATAACAAAATAAGGAAAAAACGGCAGCGTATCTTTTTCTGCATCTTCTTGTGAAGTACGCCTAACTTCTACGCCTGTTGGATTATTATTCCCAGTGGTATGAAAAGCCCAAATGTGTGTTACAACTAACCCTAATATAACAAATGGTAGCAAATAATGAAGGCTGAAAAATCGAGTAAGCGTCGCATTATCTACCGCCGGACCTCCAAGCAACCAAGTTTGCAGAGATTCACCCACAAATGGAACAGCTCCGAAAAGACCTGTTATGACAGTCGCCCCCCAGAAAGACATTTGGCCCCAAGGAAGCACATAGCCCATGAAGGCAGTAGCCATCATTGCCAAATAAATTAACATGCCTATTATCCAAGTTATCTCGCGAGGCTCTTTGTAGGATCCATAATACAGACCCCTAAAAATATGCATATATACTGCGATAAAAAACAAAGAAGCGCCATTTGCATGGATATATCTAATAGCCCAACCTCCGTTCACATCACGCATTATATGTTCGACACTATCAAATGCATGATCTACATGAGGTGTGTAATGCATTACTAGAATAATTCCGGTAATTATTTGAAGGAAAAGACAAAAAGTTAATACTATACCCCAAATCCACATCCAATTTAAATTCTTTGGAGTAGGGATCATCAATGTGTCATAAACAAGTCTTCCGATGGGTAGTCTTCTGTCTAACCAAGTTTCAAATCCTTTTTTTGGTTCATATTTATCGTGTGGTATGCCGCCCATATTTCTTTCCTTTATATCTTAACCTAGTTTCAATATTCCGTTGTCAGACAAAAACGCAACGGGAACGGGTAAATTCGTCGGAGCTGGCCCTCTTCTAATTCTACCAGCAGTATCATAATGGGATCCATGACAAGGACAAAACCATCCCCCAAAGTCCCCCGCATCGCCAAGTGGAACGCATCCCAGATGCGTACACACTCCCATCATTACGAGCCATTCACCTTTTTCATCTAATGTCCTGAATTTATCCGATGCATCTCCGTCCTTAAGGTTTGCATTTTGTGCTTTCTTATCAGGCAAGTCTTCCAACTTCACCTCTCTTGCAGCTGAAATCTCTTCATCTGTTCGTCTTCTGATGAAAACTGGTTTTCCTAACCACTTTACTGTTAATTGCGATCCTGGCTCCAAATCATTGAGATCCACTTCTATCGATGATAAGGCCGCTACGTCAGCTGAGGGATTCATTTGGTTCACTAGAGGCCACACTGCAGCTCCAACAGTTACCGCTCCCACCGCGGCCGTTGAAATATATAAAAAGTCTCGCCTGTTGCTTTTCTCGTTATCGTTTTTATCTTCCATCTAACTTCCGTTTTAAATACCCAATCAATCATACAGCTTATATAACGTTATATATTATTTTTCAATAGGTTGTCTATCGGACTATAAGACGCACTAAATTTTAAAAACTGGTATATATTGTGCTAATGAGAATTGCTATTTTTCAACCGGACATACCCCAAAATTTGGGGGCACTTCTTAGGGTTTCTGCGTGCCTTAATGTTTCCTTGGATATAATCGAGCCATGTGGGTTTCCTTATTCTGAAAAAAAATTGAAAAGGACGGCAATGGACTATATCAGCCATGCAAAATTTAGGACTTTTATTGATTATCAAGAATTTAGAGATCAAACACAAAAAGAGAAACCAAATTCAAGGGTAATTCTCCTGACGACAAAGGGTGAAAAAAATTACTTGGATTTTAAATTTCAGAAAAATGATAGATTACTATTAGGTAGAGAAAGTGCTGGAGTACCTAAATATGTCCACGAATCGGTAGATGATTCTGTAACTATAGAAATGCCGGGAAAAGGACGATCTTTAAATGTTGTCGTCAGTTGCGTGATGGTTTTATCAGAGGCTATGAGACAAACTAGAGGCTTGTAATATGCTATTACTTAATGATTAAATGATAATAAGAATAATTAGAAAATGGAATCGCAAAAATGTTAGATCAAACAAATCTCAGCATTATGCTGAAGAACAAAAACCTTCTTAAAAACAAAGCATACATTAACGGTGCTTGGGTAGACACGAGAAGTGGAAAAAGTTTTGAGGTGGTTAATCCCTCTAATGGAGATGTAATAGTTAGTGTCCCCGATTTAGACGTTAATGATGCTAGAAAGGCTATTGATGCAGCCCATCAGGCTTTTCCCTACTGGAGTAAAAAGACTGCGAAAGAACGAAGTATAATTCTAAATAAGTTCTGCAAACTAATGCTAGAGAATGCAGATGACCTAGCTGCGATCCTAACGGCAGAAATGGGAAAACCATTAGCAGAGGCAAAGGGGGAAATTGCCTATGGAGCAAGCTTTATTGAATGGTTTGCTGAAGAAGGAAAAAGAGTTTATGGAGAAACAATACCTGGGCACCAAGAAGATAAGAGGATAATAGTATTGAAGCAGCCGGTGGGTGTGGTTGCTGCGATAACTCCTTGGAATTTTCCTAATGCTATGATTACCAGAAAACTAGGCCCAGCACTTGCTGCCGGTTGCTGTTTTGTAGCGAAGGCTCCAGAAGACACTCCATTATCTGCTTTAGCTCTTTGCGAATTGGCAGAGAAGGCAGGAATTCCAAAAGGAGTTTTCTCTGTATTAACAACATCTGATCCAGTCGAAATAGGTAAAGAACTGTGCTCAAATGATAAAATTAGAAAACTTACATTTACTGGATCAACAGAAGTAGGAAAAAAACTACTGAAACAGGGAGCAGATCAAGTTCTTAAGATGTCCATGGAGCTAGGGGGTAACGCCCCATTTATAGTGTTTGATGACGCGGATATTGATAAGGCGGTTGAAGGAGCAATAATTTCCAAATTCAGAAATAATGGTCAGACATGTGTGTGCGCAAATCGAATTTATGTCCAAGATGGAGTGTATGATACATTTGCCAAAAGGCTTGAAGAAGCTGTCTCAAAAATGGTGGTAGGAGATGGTTTTGCAACTTCGAGTACTCTCGGTCCCCTAATCACGAATGATGCCCTTAAAAAAGTTGAGGAGCATATTAACGATGCTGTGAGTAAAGGCGCCAAAGCCCAATGCGGGGGGAAAAGGCATAGTATTGGCGGAACTTTTTTTGAACCTACCGTACTAACTAACGTTGATAAGTCGATGTTAATTGCGGAAGAAGAAACTTTTGGTCCCGTTGCACCTTTGTTCCGATTTAAGGATGAAGACGACGTCATAGAACAAGCAAATAATACTATCTTCGGTTTGGCTTCCTATTTCTATGCCTCCGACCTAAAGCGTGTTTGGAAAGTAGCAGAAGCTCTGGAGTATGGTATGGTAGGAATAAACACGGGGTTAATTTCAACAGAGGTAGCTCCGTTCGGAGGAGTGAAACAATCTGGACTTGGTCGTGAAGGATCTCACCATGGAATCGATGAGTATTTGGAATTGAAATACTTGTGCTTGTCGCTTTAATCCTTTGCAACAAGGAATTCAGAACTAAAATCACAAACTTCAAGTGGATAAATTTCACCTGTTTTTAGCGGAGTACTCGTTGTAATTTCAGTAAAATCTTCAGCGCGCCCCCTAAATTCAGACTCCATGAGTACCGATAGTGTCCTGTCTTTTAGTTTGGCAAAGTGTTGAATTTTTTTTTGCTGCGCAAGTTCTCTCAGTACTTTTGAGCGTTTTGATATTTCAAGTTGGTTAATTTGTGGCATACGACTCGCCGGGGTATTTGGGCGTCCTGAATATGGAAAGATGTGCAGCCAGCTAATGTCGCACTCGTTCACGAGGCTTACGGTATCTGAAAACATTGCATCACTTTCTGTAGGAAAGCCTGCTATTAAGTCGGCACCAAATGTCAATTCCGGTCTGGCAGCTTTTAGATTTTTGCATAGATCAATCGCTTGGTCGCGAGAATGCCTTCTTTTCATCCTTTTAAGTATTAGGTTATTCCCTGATTGCATAGAAAGATGAAGATGCGGCATCATCCGTTTATTGGTTTTAAAAACGTGTAGGAGCCTCTCGTCCATTTCGCTTACATCTACAGATGAAAGTCTTAAGCGAGGTAGATCAGGCGTATTATCTAAGATCTTGAAAACTAAATCACCAAGTTTATCGTTGCCAGATAGGTCTGAGCCCCAACATGTAATATCAACGCCCGTTAATACAATTTCTTTGAATCCCTTATCAACCAGATTGTTGATTTTCTCTAAAATCGTATCCATGGTGACAGATTTTGAAAGACCTCTTCCTTGTGGGATTATACAAAAGGTGCAAGAGTGGTCGCAACCATTCTGGATTTCTAAATAGGCTCTGGATCTTTTTGTAAAATTGGGAAGGATTCTTGTTTTCTCATTCTTTAATTTTACATCCGTTCCCCCAAAAAAACCTGACCTCTCACTCTTCGCAATGTCTTTCCAAATGGTCTCATCAAGTTTAACATCGTTTCCAAGAACCACATCAACTTCAGGCATTTGCATGTATCTCTCTTTCTCAATATGCGCATCACATCCTGAAACGATAACTCTATTGTTGGGGGATGATTTTTTAAGTTGTCGAATATATTTTTTACTATTTTTAGCGGCTTCTTTGGTAACGGAGCATGTATTAACGAAGGTTATATTTTTATAATCTAATTTCTCTGTTATTGACTTTATCGTTTCAGTCTCGAAGGTATTTAGTCGGCATCCTAGTGTTTTAAATTTCATTGTTACTCAGTTTCGAATCAAATTGTAGATGCCTGAAAATACATGCTTAGTAGGCCCAGTCAACCACACTCCTGTAACTTTTTTTTCTACCTCTACGGCCCCTCCTTCAAGTTCAACCTCAACTTTATTGTCAAGTAGGCCCCTCCTTATACCTGCATCGACTGCTGCACAAGAAGAAGACCCAGATGCTAATGTTATTCCAGACCCTCGCTCCCAGACCTGTATTTTAATATGAGTTCTGTCTAAGATTTTAACAAATTGAACATTAGTCTTTTGAGGAAATAATACATCATTCTCGATAATAGGACCCTGAGTTTGAACATCTACTTGATTCAAGTCATCTACAAAAAACGTGCAATGGGGGTTGCCAAAATTGGTTGCAGTTGGTTCTCCCTCGAGTGGAAGTCTTAAAGTTGAGACATCCATATTTAGGGGTATTTCATGCCATTCAATTTTTGGCTTGCCAATATTTACTGCTATTAAGTCATTATTTTTCTTGTGACATTCAATAACGCCATTTGGTGTTTCTATGTTGAGTGTTTCTAATTCGGTTTCCGCAAAAAGAATGCTTGCTATACATCTTGTCGCATTACCACAAGTAGCAGAAACGGATCCGTCTGAATTCCAAAAAAGAGCGTACGCTGAGACATCATTTTTATTGTTGCTGTTTATAATGACGAGCTGATCACAACCAATACCATAATGTCGATCGCAGATCATTTTAATTTCACCTTTATCTAGTTCCAATTGTTGACTGCGATTATCAATAACAACAAAGTCATTTCCGCAACCATGCATTTTGGTAAATAGTAGTTCCAATCATTCCCCCAATATTTTCTAAAACTATAAGTAACTTAATTTTATTTTAACGTCATTTAATATAATTGAAGACTTGACCAAATAGTAAGTAAATAATAAAACTCATTGTGTGGGCCCGTAGCTCAGTTGGTAGAGCAACTGACTTTTAATCAGTGGGTCACAGGTTCGAACCCTGTCGGGCTCACCATTGTAAACAAAGGCTTAGCGTTATTGTCCTAAAGCTTGTTTGGGTCTGGGGAAACGCCGGGGAAACATTTACACAAAATTAAAACCTCGTTTCAATGAAGCTACTGTATTCTTCGGGCGGAATAGTACGAGAGCTATTACCACTTCTTAAATATATAAGCTGGTGCTCTTGGCCATTCTTGTTTTTCTTGACTATAAGTAAGTCTTTTGGAGTTGATACTGGCCGTACACTAACCAAACAGATTTCTTTTCCTTCAATTTTTGGGAAAGAAATATCTATCTTTGTTGCAGTAAATACCTCTCCAAATGCACCGCTAATACACTCACGCAATAATAGTTCAAAGCCATCTTTATCTACCGGACCATTTTTTCTAAGGTTTTGAAAACCGACGTAGGTGAAAGTCTACCGTGGGTTCGAATCCCACCACCTCCGCCATATCAACCAATAAACCTTATATTATTCAATTACTTACGTTTTGGTAAGATAATCTATCCCCCAATCCATCCCCCAATCAGTATGAATTCAGACCTAAAAAGATATAATATTCCCCAGAGATAAAGGGGGTGGGTCAAAAGTCCTACCCTTGTTAATGCAAGGGATAGTGGTCTCACATTTTTTTTTAAAAAAGTAAAATTTACTTTTCCCCAGCATCTAGAATTATCAGAGGTATTCTCCCATAAACCAATCAATCGACGGTACCATTTGGCTTAAATTTCTCCTTTTTATTACCATGCTCTTTGGAGTCATCGATTAGTAGTAACCTCCTCAGATAAAATTATCTAAGCCAATACTTTAAAGAGTACCTATAACTAAAATAACCTCTTATATTCCAGCGTTGCTGAATACTCTGAACCTCTGTCTGAGGCTTTGCCCTTGGTTAAAAAAGCAATCTCAGAGCTGTAGGAGCTTTTATATGTCAAACCAAACCCTAGCTCCGCATATCCATTCAATCTACGGTCAGCATTTGTCTTAAAGGTTGTGGCTTGTCCTGACAGACTTTGCTCTACCTCCGGTTTAATAATATTATAGGATGTATGGATACCCGCAGATACAAAAGGTATAACTGAATTTAGGTTGTCGTTCTTATCACCCCAGGAAATAGTGTTGCTTACTCCTGCTCTAGCAACTAGGTTAGATGCCCCCTTAACTGTTAAGTTAAGCGAATTAGCCCCAGTTTCTGTAAATCCATCTTGGTAGCCTGCGGTTATACCAGAATGCAAAGACAAGGCGTTTGATGCTCCATAAACTTCGGTTGGCTGGTAATCATAATCTGCACTGTAATCCAAAGAGTAAGCATTGTAGCTTGCTTTAGCCGTTCTAGAGATGGCACCGATGCTTATATCTCTTTGTGAGTCAATCAGATTGAATATTAATGAGATATTGGAGGTAAATCTGTTCCCATTATCTTCCTGTTCGGATTTAAACCGGGAGATACCCATAGAGGTATATGTACTCTTACCCTCTGAATTTTTACTTGTATTTGTTCCTCCCTGAACAGTTAATGCTACCCCTTGGGTTCCAATGCCACCGCCGAAGTCGTACCCTACTGTGGTTCCAAAGTAGCTATAATCTGACCCATTAATACCTAAGCTATCTAGTTTTTTTTGTTCACCACTTCCTCCATATCCACGAACCCACCAGCCCGAGGCACCTAGACTTATCCATGAGCGCTCATCATCAGATATTTCCGTATCACCCTCTCCTTTTGAAGAGACGAGGTTTTGTCTAACAATATTGTTAACCGACGCAATTTGTTGCTGATTGGAGAACGCAATACTATTACCGGCATTAAAATCAAGGCTCTCTACTGCCGCATTGTAGGTATCACCTGTTAGAGCATTAAGCGCCGTAAGTACGGTACTTAAATCGCCCGTTGCACTTCCGCTTACATCATTCACATAGCTTACAAGCGTATCTCTATTCTCGTTTTTGTTCACACCACAGTTTGATAAAGCGAAGGTTATAGATGTTGACCCATAGGTTGCACTAGCGGTTCCACTACAGCTTAAAACAGAGATAGTTGAGAATGTACCCGAGACGCTGGAACCCGTTATAATTGTAAAGGTCTGTCCGTTTGTGTACGTTCCACTTGCTGGACTTACTCTTAACGTTCCTCCAGCTGTGATAGCTCCAGTTGCTGTAATTTTATCGTTGTTTCCTGCTGTATCAACCTCAATTACTAAAACCGACCCAGAATTTAATGTAACAGCACCCGAGACATTTAAAGTACCAATTGAATTACCAGGGTTAACCGTTGAATTGGATGTTAAGTTACCAATAGTTCCTGTTCCTTGGAGAGTGCCGGACGTAACAGTGACCGGTGTCGTGCCTGTCCCATTAGCAACTAAAATACCATTGTTTATGTCTAAGCCACCGGTATTGCTGTGACTACCCGTTAGGGTGAGAGTACCGAGACCAGTCTTATTTATCTCTGACGCTCCCGTTATTGTTCCCGATATTGTTACTGCGTTGCTGCCCGTGTCTATCGCACTGTCATTATCCGAAGACGATATCGCATTAGTGATGGTGGACGCTGCTGATAGCTCTAGCTCTCCTCCTTCTAACGAAACTGCTCCGGTGCCAAGGTTTGTTGAACCAGCAACTTTTAACGTTCCAGCTTCAATATCAACACCCCCCGATGAACTATTCGTTCCAGTATATGTAACCGTATTAGCGCCCATTTTTACAATTTTACTATCTGGGTCAGCTATATCGAAAGTCACACTTTCGGCAGAGGATGCCGCTCCCATCACAACAGCTCCTACAGGCATTATGCGTAATATAGAAGAAAAAGACCCTAAGTTAGAACCATCAGTTAAAGATATTGCCCTTATTGTAGAAGAGCTCTCTTGTATATAATATCTTTGGTCATTTGGCGCTATTAATTGTACATAGTTGGACATCCCTGCCACCGTATCAGCATTACCCACATTGGTAAGGGAACCATCAGACGTATTTATTTCCGCTACTCTGTACGCTCCATTGCTATTGGAATCATATAATCCATACAATTTTTGTCCTTTGCTATCCCAAGCAATTGTTGTTATGTAGGCTGATATTGAAACTGTAGTTTCTGTACCATCGTCTAGATTGATTTTGTAAAGCGTTGATGTTGTATTCGGCCGAAGCTGAAAAGCCGTTCTTCCATAGCTGTCAACTGCTCCTATTCCTCCTGCTTGCCAGCTAGTACTTGAACCACCAAACGTTCCTATTGTCGCTGTAGCCCCACTACAATATTGTGTTCCAATTTCACAAGAATACGCAGGATCATAAGACTTCAACGTATTTGTAGAACTTTCGCTCGTTCTATAAATGAGTTTATTGCCCTTACTATCGAATCCTACTACCAAATCGTTTACGCCAAGGCCTAACCAGCTTGTTGAACCATCACTTTTTTTAATCGATAAAATATCAACTTGGCCACTGCTGTTGTTGGTTTGACGAGTGTAAACCATACCACTTATTGGATCAGGCTCAGAGCCAATGTCCCCTAATGGCCAACCTAAACCAGTTGGAGATATATGCGTTATGCGCGTAAATGTTCCGGACGAGGGGGCTATTGTTCCCCAATCTTGTGTTGAACCTCCTGTTGATTTTACCCCATAAAGCTTATCTTCACCGTCCGTAAGCTGAGCAAATCCGGTACTCCAAAGAGACAAAAAAGCTATAAGAAGTGGGGTAATTTTTAACAATCTTTTCTTTAACAAAGTCATAAGTTCTATCCTTCAGGAACATATTAAAACAAATTTGACAAAAATTGACTCAAAAATTACTACGTTCATAGCATTTTAAATAATTTATAAGTTTTAATAAAGTTTTATAGTGAGGTATCTGAAACTTGAGTTTGCTACATTTCTTATTCGGATAAACTCTCGAATTGACTCCTGTCCATGCTATCCATAGTGTCCACTATTTGTATGATATGGACAGATTGGATAATGTGGACAGGGTATTATTTGATAGGATAAAACCTGTCCTCAACCTCTTCTATCAAGTTCTTGTAGAGCAACTTCTTTATTATTTTGGTTAGATAACTTCCGTCTAGTGTTAGCTTATCGTTTATTCGAGACCGACATAATCCGGGACTAGATTTTATCAACGCAAATACTTTTGTTTGAGTATTGCCCAGGGACGCTTCACTTTCCAACCCCTCTATTTCCCAACCTACATGCATCTTCTTCAACCTATACTCTTTTTCCTCTACGTCCTTACCTATTACATTCAGTACAGTGCCTTTGGCATCAGATGACTTTTTCATAATCATTATATTATCAAAGCTAGCCATTATCCCTTGGCTTCCGAGGATTGAATTGTATGGATTATTTTCTGCTTCATTGTTCTCTTTTCGAGTATGATGAACCATAAGAATACTTTTATTCAAAGAAACGGCTAGTTCAGACCAAGGCTTCAAATCATGAACATAGCTTTCATAATCTCTACTTTTATTTAACCTAGGTAAAATGTGATGCATGGTATCTATAAATGCTGCCTTGACGTTATTTTTTTGTGACAAAATACTTCTTATTGTAGCAATAGGATTAGTTCCTAATGGTGCGGTTCTACCTGGATGAAAAAGAGCCTCTCCGTTTTCAAGCCCTAATTGAGTAAGTCGTAGTTTAAGTCTTCTAGCATCGTCTTCTCCTGCATAATAAAACGCTCCTTTATCCTGCTCTAATATCCTACTCATCAAATACAAAACAAAATAAGACTTTCCAATTTTAGGTGGGCCAACCAATAACGTCGTTCCAACCGGAAGAAAGTCTTTAATGAGCCACTCTTGAGGAGGTAAGTCTAAAGAGAGTATTTCAGATAAGGTCTTTATATTAGGAAACTCTCTCTTGAAGTTGCTATCGTCATTATCAAACATCTTTTTCTTCTCTGATTGCTGAATGGGAACGAACACATTTTTGAATCCAATTATTTACATCATCTTCCAGCCAACCATTTCGACTTTCGCTAATCTTTACAGGTTTTGGAAATTTGCCATCTCTTGCAAGCCTATGTATGTGTGGGATTGAGAAGCTTGTTCTGGCTGCAACTTCTTTAGCTTTAAGTAATTTCATTTTTTAACTCCTATGTCTGTTATGTTTCAAACATAAGCGTCACTTTTATTTTGGTTGGTTAATAGGGGGATTAACCAACTATTTTTGGAAAAGCTTTATAAATCTTTAATAGGTTTATCCCATCTTGACCTGCGTACTTTTTCTTAAAACGATACATAAGCTTAGTAATTTCGGGATCGAATTTATTCGACTTCAATTCTTTTCTCTGGGACCTTAATGAGTTCGCAGACTCTTTAGTTATGCTGGCTGCTTTCTTTATAGCCTCGTTTGGTTTAATGCCACTATCAATCATCAATTCGATGGCAGCAATTTTCAGAGCTTTGTAAGAGTTATCAGGTGTAGAAATGGGTCTACCCGGACCGAGCTCTTCGGTTCTTTTAAGTAGAGAGGGTTTAGCACCATTGTAAATGTTTGTTATTTCAGCAAGCAATAGGTGTAGTGTCTTTGTATTTAAATTGGGTTCAGTAGATTTTAGAAAATTTATTATCTCGGTAATCGTATTAAAAACTCCTTCAAACCGGCCTTCTTCAGTATTGAGATTTATCTGTTTCTGAGCTTCATCTAATTTGGAAGCTAATATTTTTATGTCGTTATTGTTTTGTGATGTCATCTAACTTATTTGCCCAAGCTTGTAGTGCACTTCGCTTTTCTTCAAGGTAGGAGTATCTATTATAGACAGCTGTTACACCGGTATCTTTGTGATTAATTATTCTTTTAATGAGGGAAATATCATACCCTAGTTTTGCAAGATTAGTACTGACTGTTCGTCTTATGTCATGCCACCTCCAGCCTTCAATTCCACTCAGTCGATCAATCTTTCTTTTTGCTCTGGAAAACCCGTTTATAGGTCTATCTCCAATCCTGCCCGTGCTTAGCAAAAAATTCTGATTACAGCTGCTTAAGGAATCAATTATAGCCTTTGACTGGCTAGTAAGCGGCACTGTGCTTTGTGTCTTATTCTTTGTATCCTCTGAACCTAATAACCAGATATCTTTTTCCAATTGCCCTCTTCTTAATCCAGCGGTTTCTTCCTCTCTTTGACCGCAAAGAAATAGGAGTTTAATCCAATGTCTATAGGGTGCACTCATATTATCTAATGACTCCCAGATAGCTTTGATTTCGTCATCTGACAGCACCCTTTCTCTGGGCTGTTCCACGTGTCTAGGCTTGATACGATCTACAGGAGAGTGCTCTAAATACTCTCTTTCGACAAGCCACCCAAAGAATCTCTTCATGTGGGCTAATGCACGATTACAGGTTGTAAATTTTTTTTCCGCCGTTAAATCATCCAGAATTGAATGGATATCTCGTCTTCTCACCTCATGAATAGGTCTGTTGCCAAGAACAGAAATCAAATAAAGTTTTAGGTTACTGTCGGCTTGCTTCCAGCTTTTATTCCTAGGCTTCGAGTAGAGTTCAATGAACTCATTCGCCATTCTTTGAACAGTTAATTCTTCTGCCCTTCTTGAATTTTTTTTGATTGTTAGAGGATTTACGCCACTTGCAATTTGTCCTCGAAGCTCCTCTGTTTTTAAACGTGCGGTACGCAACCCATAGTCTGGATATCTTCCAAGCGTCACTCTTCCAGTCTTTCCCCCCAAGCGAAAGGGATAAGAAAATGTTTTAACATCATTTGCTGTAACACGCAGAATAAGCCCTTTACATCCCTTATCTTTGTATTCTTCTCGACCAATTTTGGGTGCTTTTATTTTCTTCAACCATATTTCAGTAAAGTTTACTTCTTTGGACATATAGGGAAACTCTGGGGAAACATTTATTGTAATATTGCATTTTATTTAGTGATAACGTATTTTTCATATTATACAAATATACCAATAAAATAACAATATTTTAAAATACATATGAAAGGCATAATGATCTATGATAACATATGAGCGACTAACTTTTAATCAGTGGGTCACAGGTTCGAACCCTGTCGGGCTCACCATTGAAATCTCGGTTAATTTTTCAGTGTAAGTATACTATGTCGGTTTGCACTTATTACTCCTTTGTCAGTAATTAACCCGGTAACGTATTTAGAGGGAGTGACATCAAACGCTGGGTTAGAAGCATTTATACCATCCAGTGTGACCTTTACCTTCTCGGGGTTCCCTAAATCTGTTTTTCCAGTTATAGTTAAAACTTCTTCTTCATCACGTTCTTCTATAGGAATTTCAGAACCGTTTTCTAAATCAAAGTCAATGGTAGTTGTTGGTAGAGCCGCATAAAAGGGAATATTATTATCCCATGCTGCTAAAGCTTTTAAATAAGTTCCGATTTTATTGCATACATCTCCATTAAGGGTTGTTCTGTCAGATCCTACAATTACGGCATCTACCAAACCTTTTTGCATTAAATGCCCACCTGCATTGTCTACAATCAGCTTACTATTAATCTTATTATGGTATAGTTCCCAGGCGGTTAGTGAAGCACCTTGGTTCCGTGGACGAGTTTCATCGACCCAAACAAATAAATCAATGCCAAACTCATTTGCTTCATAAATTGGAGCTGTTGCCGTCCCTCGATCGACTGTTGCAAGCCAACCTGCATTGCAGTGAGTGAGAATACGGACTGGAGACGCATCTGTTTTATTATTTGCTATTTTTTTGATTAAATTAAAGCCGTTATGACCAATTTTGCGGTTCGTTTCAACATCTTCATTTGCCATTTCATTCGCTAATGTTAACGAAAAGTCTTTTCTATCACTATCAGGAACTTCTTTTAACTTTTTGGAAACTCTTTGACATGCCCACGCGAGATTAATAGCAGTCGGTCTTGCATTTATAAGTTGTTCATAAGCTCTATTGATCGATTTCACCGAGCTGTCTTGCTTCATTGCAAGGAAAAAACCGAAGGCAGCGGTAACTCCAATCAAGGGGGCACCCCTTACATACATATCACTTATAGCTTTCACTGCTTCTTGAAGACTATTTAAAGTAATGATTTCTACAGCATGGGGAAGTTTTCGCTGATCTATTAATTTAATTTGATTACCTTTTTGGTCGACCCAAATCGAACGATATTGTTTTCCAGAAATAAGCATGTTTTTAATATACCTGATTTACTTTGCCCGTTACAAGGGCTAGGATCTCTACTGCAAATTAGTAAAGGGTAAAAGAATGGATCGAAAAGAGCTTATGTTAGGTATTATTGGTGGTTCGGGTATCTATGAAATTGAGGGAGTAGAAAACGGTAGATGGATTAAAATACCTACACCTTATGGTGATCCCTCTGATGAGATATACACAGGAACTTTGAATAATATAAAAGTGGCTTTTTTACCAAGGCACGGACGTGGTCATCTGTATTCACCCAGTACAGTTCCTTATCAGGCTAATTTGTACGCCATGAAGTTTTTAGGCGTCACTGATATGCTAGCAATATCTGCTTGTGGTAGCTTAAGAGAAGACTTTAAACCTGGAGATTTTGTAGTTATTGATCAATTTATAGACAGAACTTTCATGCGCAAGAAAACTTTTTTCGACGGAAAATGCGTTGCGCATGTGAGCGTTGCGGAACCTGTCTGCAGTAAGTTGGGTAGTATTGCAAGAGAGGCAATGTCTGCTTTAGGAATAAAGCATCATATAAAGGGAACTTACATCACTATGGAAGGACCTCAATTTTCAACCAAAGCGGAATCGCTTCTTTATAAAAATGGTTGGGGCTGCGATGTCATTGGTATGACTAACATGCCAGAGGCAAAGCTTGCCCGTGAAGCTGAAATTTGTTACGCCTCTATCGCTATGGTAACTGACTTTGATTGTTGGCACCCTGATCATAATAATGTCGAAGTATCTGATATAATCACGACCCTTACATCAAATGCTTCATCAGCGAAAGATTTAATAAAGAAAGTCACATGTGTTTTGAGCTCACTAAAGAAAACATGTAGCCAAGGATGTGACACTGCTTTGGAACACGCCATCATATCTCACTCTGATAAGATTACAATTGCTGAGAAAAAGCGACTCGGTGTAATTGCAAAAAGATTTTTTGATACATAAAGTAAATTCAATGGACCTCAAAAAATATATAAGAACTGTACCCAATTTCCCAAATGATGGAATTATGTTTAGAGATGTAACAACACTTTTCAATCATGCCGGTGCTTTTAAAAAAACTGTCAGTCAGTTCAAAGATTTATGGCGAGAAGACAAATTTGAAGCTATCGCAGGAATTGACGCTAGAGGATTTATAATTGGTGGTGCGCTTGCTACAAAATTGGATATGCCTTTCATAGCTCTGCGAAAAAAGGGTAAATTACCTTACAAGACTATTTCAGAAGAGTATGATCTAGAATACGGTAAGGCAAGTCTTGAAATACACACTGACGCAATTCAAAATGGAGACTCTGTGTTGATTGTTGATGATCTAATTGCCACTGGGGGTACAGCAATTGCAGGAGTAAATCTGATCAAAGCTCTAGGAGGAAATATTGTCGGTTGTGGATTTATAATCGATCTTCCAGATCTCGGTGGAGCAAAAAAATTAGAAGATTTAGGGGTAAAAGTTAAATCACTAATATCTTACAGTGGGGAATAAACTGCTTGTTTATTTTGGGTTCTAAATGATTGAAGATCGTTGGGTAGATAAAGACGCTAATGATTTTGTTAAACGTTACCAAGAAAAAGGAATCAGTTCAGACTTGGCGTTGCGTGTCTACACATCAAGGTTAATAGGGTCAGACCCTGACCTTGTAATGCATGGAGGCGGTAATACTTCTTGTAAAACTGAGGTAGAGGACCTTTTTGGAGATAAACAAAAAGTTATCTGCGTAAAAGGCTCCGGCTGGGATCTTGCTACGATAGAATTGCCAGGATTTCCTGCATTGAAACTTGAACCATTACTAAACCTAAGAAAATTAGAAATGTTAAGTGATAAAGATATGGTAAATGTTCAAAGGATGAATTTAATTAACCAGGCTTCGCCAAATCCCTCTATCGAGACTTTGTTACATGCGTTTTTGCCGCATAAGGTAGTGGATCATACCCACGCAACAGCAATTCTCTCATTGGCCAATATTCCCGAGCCAAAAGCAATTTTACATGAGATTTTTGGAGATAGTCTAGCCTTAGTGCCCTATATAATGCCAGGATTTTCATTAGCAAAAATAGCTGCCGAAATAGCAGAAAACAACCCCCAAGCTAAAGGACTAGTACTTCTTAAGCATGGTCATTTCACATGGGGGAAAAGTGCAAAAGAATCATATTCGCGTTTGATAGAGCAAACTAATCTTGTTGAGAAATGGTTCTCGGATCGTAGGAGAAAAATAGGTCGTCGTAGTAAGAAAGGTCTTAAATCAAATTATCGTTTACTGATAAGCAGGATAAAAAAAAGCTTTTTCGACCTTTCTGAGGAGCCTGCTCCAACAGTTGTTATTAAAACTTGCATAGATGACGGGATTTCAGCTCAGATAGATAAACATATAGTCAACGGTATAACGGACAGAGGTGTCGCTACTCCTGACCATGTAATAAGAATAAAGCCCAAGCCTTGGGTTTTAACCAAATCTACTCAACGAGCGGGACAAAAAGCTATAAATGATTCTCTTAAGTCGTACATCAGTGATTACAAGAATTACTTTAACAAATGGAGTGCTAAGGCTGATGAATCTAAAATCATGTTAGATCCCAAGCCAAAGGTCATATGGGTTGAAGGGTTTGGGCTAATAGGCATTGGAGGATCGATAAAAGAAGCTAAAATAATTATGGATATAGCCATCCAAAATGTTTCAGTTATTACTGCTTCTGAAAGTGCAGGCGGGTTCCATCCTGTTAAAAATCAAGATTTGTTTGATATGGAGTACTGGTCACTTGAGCAATCAAAACTCAAAAAAAGCATCTCGCTACCCTTAAAAGGAAAAATTACGTTAGTGACAGGTGCGGCGGGCGCGATTGGTACCGCTATTGTTAACTCTTTTACCGAAGCTGGTGCTGAAGTAATTGCTGTGGACATTAATAAGAGAAAGCTAGAACAAAGTGGTTTTGGAGCGAATGTTCAAAAAAGAAATTTTGATGTTACTGATGAAAAAACAGTAGAAAATTTTATTGAAGACCTAGTTCATGATTTTGGTGGCATTGATATTCTTGTATCCAATGTGGGAGCCGCTTTCCAGTCACCTCTGATTGAAATAGAGATGGATGATTTGCGAAGAAGCTTTGAGATTAATTTCTTTTCACACTTCAGATTGGCAAAGCTTATAGGGCAACTGTTTATTGAACAAGGTAATAAGGGTCAGATGCTTTTTAATATATCTAAACAAGCTGTAAACCCAGGGTATAATTTTGGGGCATACGGGTTGCCAAAATCAACATTGATGTTTTTGGTCAAACAGCTGGCTTTGGAGCTTGGAAGTTACGGTATACGTGTCAATGGCATAAATGCAGATAGAATTCGCTCTGGTATGCTGACCGAAGAGTTCATAGCTGAGCGGGCCAAATCAAGAGGTATGAGTGCCGAGCAGTATATGAGTGGAAATCTGCTCAATGAAGAAGTGGAGGCTCGCCATGTTGCTAAAGCTTTTATTGATCTTTGTCTATTAGAACGAACTACTGGTCATGTAATTAGCGTTGATGGTGGTAACATTGAAGCGTCACTAAGATAATAAATTGGAATAGTTTAGTCTAAAGTTTTATTTTAATAAAGATTAATCACCACCTGTAAGTGTTCTTGGAACGTCTTGCTGAATTGCCACAAATTAATTAACTACAATAGAGCCCGTGTTCATTTTTCTGTTTTATAACTTATCGGTATTCGCATGATAGATCAAATTGCACGTATACTTTTTCCATTAATTAAGCATAGTCGAAAAGTATACACACATCACGTAATGAAACTATAAAGAACACCGTTTCTTGGTGTATACCGGACGAATTCGGTTTCCGAAATAGCCCGCTCTCTATTAAAAGTTGATTTTTTATGTATATATATATTATTTAAATATGGCTCATCGAGAAAAACTTCCTGCAACAGCCTGCGTCGCAAAATTGGAAGGCAACGGACGCCTTAATTCACTGTCCGCAGTTAGGAATGCTAAACCTATTGTCGAATTAGTAAGAGAAATTGCGATCAAATCAGGCAACGCGCTGGAGATAGCGAGTGGTACTGGACAGCATGTCGTAAAACTTGCCGCCGCTTTGCCACTTCTAAATTGGCAACCCTCTGATGTTGATGAAACCCGTATTAAAAGTATTCGATGCTGGAGTAATGACCATCATTTAACAAACCTTAAGCCTCCATGCCTGTTAGATGCAACTAAGGAAGGTTGGGCTGCAGAGCATCATGGTCAAGACCTCATTCTCTTGGTAAACTTGCTGCATTTGATTAGCATTGAGGAAACAAAAATCTTGGTCAATGAAATGTCTAAGGCGCTAGTCCCTCAGGGGCTCTCTATTATTTATGGACCGTTTATGCGTAACGATAAGCTGATCAGTAAAAGTGATATGGAGTTTCACCATAGCTTAATTGATACTGATCCTGATTTGGGATACAAAAATGATGTAGATATGTTGAATATATTTAATGAAGCAGGTTTAGTCCATTTAAGAACTGAGAAAATGCCTGCGAATAACTTGGCTTTTATAACTCAAAAACCTTAATTTAATTTATAAAGATTACAGCAAATCATTGATCTCCTTAGGCATACTTTTATCTCCGACAAGCCCCATTAATGCATTAAAAAAACCCTCTATTTGTTCTTTCTTTACATTCCTTGTAATGAACACCAGCTTTGTCTGTCTATCGCTGTCAGGCCATTTTTCCAACCAGTGAACAGGGTGAAAAATATGTTGCACGCCGTGAATAACTGCTGGGCGATCTTTGCCTTCAATATTTATTATTCCTTTTAACCTGAGCAAATCAGGTCCCATCTGAGCCATAAGCAAGTCCTTAAAGAGACCAAATGCCATCATGTTGACAGGTTTTTCGCTAGTCATAGAAAATGCTTCAATATTTTCATCATGCCGATTCACATTAATATGGTGGTGGTCGTGGTCATGATGGGAGTCCATACTTTCTGCTTCAAGCCATTCCTTTACATCTCTGGATTTGTTAAAGGGATCATACGCACCCAAATCAATTAAGTCTGAAATTGAAACATCACCGAAGCTACTTTCGATAATTTTTATTGATGGATTTATCGTTCTTAATCTGCCTTTCAGTGACAGTTTTTTATCTTTTTCTACTAGATCAATTTTACTTATAATAATCCGCTCGGCTAAGGCAGCTTGTTTGACTGCCTCTGGCTGTAGATCTAATGTTTTTTCTCCATTTGTTGCGTCTACAACTGTGATTACACCGTCTAAAGTGTAAACTCTTTGCAAATCCATAGAGCTAATCAAAGTGTGAATAATGGGAACTGGGTCAGCAAGCCCTGTGGTTTCGATTATAACTTTATCAAAATAAGATACTTCTCCTTTTGTCATTTTATCTATTAAATCCAGCATTGTTTTCTGGAGATCACCTTGAATAGTGCAGCAAATACATCCATTTTGTAATTCAATAATATTCTCATCGCTGTGTTCTACTAAGGCATGGTCTAGTCCGATCTCACCAAATTCATTTATAATTACCGCTACATTCTTTATTTCTTCTTTTTTAAGTAAAGCAGAGAGCAAAGTTGTCTTGCCACTTCCAAGAAAGCCTGTAATTACTGTCACTGGTTTAGGCGCAAACTTATCCATAGTTGCTATCTCTACTTTTATTACCTCTATTTATCAAAAAGCGATTTTTGATAAAAGTGAAGATTAGTGTGGCTAGGAAAATTAAAGATGCCACACTTACGATTGAAGGACCCGTTGGAGTATCAAAAACATATGAGGCATTTAGGCCGAATATTGCTGATAACACTCCTATTAAACAGGCGAATAAAGCCATTTTCTCAGGTGTTGATCCAAGTGAACGTGCAGATGCAGCAGGAATGATTAACATGGAAATTATAAGTAATACCCCGACTACCTTTATGCCCACAGCAACTACCACTGCTAGTGCTATTGTAAGCACAAAACTTTCTCTCTTTGGTTTTAGCCCACTCGCAGCAGCTAAATCTTCGTTAAGGGTACACAATAAAAGTGCTGACCATCGCCAAATTAAGAGAAGCAACACCAGGCCTAATCCTAACCATATTAATAAAATATCTGTTTTTGATACCGCCAGAATATCACCAATTAGATAGGCCATTAGCTCAATACGAACGCCGGAAATAAAAGAAACAATTATTAATCCCGCTGCCATTGACATATGCCCCGCAACTCCTAACAGGGTATCCAAAAAAAGTGAACGACCTTGGCCAAATGTTACCAGCGACGCCATTGAAAGTGAGACTAACAAAGCTCCAGCAAATATTGAAAATTCAAACAGTAGAGATAATGATATTCCTAAAAGTGCGGCATGAGCGGTTGCTTCTCCAAAGTAAGCCATTCTTCGCCATACCACGAAACAACCTAACGGCGCTGCTGCTAGAGCAACGCCAATACCGGCGAGGCTGGCTCTTACCATGAAGTCATCCAGCATTTTTAGCGCTCTATCTGATTATGGTTATTGTTATAGTTATGTTGATAAAGTGCGAGAGTACCATCAACATTGGGACCAAACAGGGCTTTGTATTCAGGTGATGAAGCTACTGTTCGTGGTTCACCCTGACAACATATATGACCATTGAGACAAATTACTCTGTTAGAAGCGCTCATAACTACGTGCAAGTCATGGCTTATCATTAATATTGCGCAACCGGTGTCATTTCGAATTTCTTCTATTTTTCTATAAAAAGACGCTGATCCCGGTTGGTCCAAACCTTGAGTGGCTTCATCAAGTAATAAAACATCAGGATTATTCACTAAAGCGCGCGCTAAAAGCACTCTTTGCAATTGACCACCAGACAAAGTACTGATCTGTTTAAATAATAATTCATCTGACTCTAAAACCTTTTCTGCGCTTAAACTCTCTTTTTTGTTTTGATTATTTGCAAGGCTAAGAAATCGCTTTACCGTCAGTGGGAGGGATCGATCTATATTGAGTACTTGAGGCACATAGCCTATTTTTAAATCTGGACTAATGACCACTTTGCCTGACGAAATAGGTGCTGAGCCAATAATTGATTTGAAGAGAGTTGTTTTTCCAGATCCATTTGGACCAACTATGGTAACAATTTCATTTTTTCTAAGAGACAGGTTTATATCTTGAAGTACATTTTTATTACCATATCCCACGCAAAGATTTTGAACTTCAATAAGCATTACCAGTTTGCCGTATCAGAGCATGATCTGCAAATTCCAATCAGCTCGACAGTTGTTTTTTCAACCTTAAAATTCTCTATTCCAGGAGTTTGAAAGCTAACGCCACTCTTTTTCTCATCGATCTCCGCAACTTTCTCACATTTTCGGCAAATTACAAATGCTGGGGAATGAATGTGATTAGGATTTGAACAAGCAATAAAAGCATTTAAACCTTGTATTTTGTGAACAAAACCGTGCTCTATTAAGAAATCTAATACTCTGTAAGCAATTGGTGGAGAGGACGAATGACCTTCTTTACCCAACGTATCTAGAATCTCATAAGCTCCTAGAGGCTTATGATCTCGTAGTAGAATTTCGAAAACTTTTCTTCTCAAGGGCGTAAATTGAAGTTTTTTTTTGATGAAATAAATTTCAATCTGCTTTATTGCGTCGTCAAAGCAATTTCCATGATCATGATTTCCAAAAATTTTTGATTCAACTTCACTTTGCTGTTTTTGCTTCGCCACAGATTTTTTCTCTTTTCAACTTTACTTTAAAGATTTGTTAAGTTATAGCATAACATGTTACAACATAACATAATACAGTTTTTACCTTACGGAGAGCCAAATGTCCAATAAATTCCTTTCAACTACATCAGCATTTCTTTTAAGCACAAGTATGTTGGTTGCAGACGTCCCTAAGGTGACGGTGGATATTGCACCAGTTCATTCTTTGGTTTCAAAAATAATGAACGGTGTTGGTAAACCAGACTTGATTATTCCAGCAGGAGCGTCACCACACGAATATCAACTTAAACCTTCCAATGCAAAATCATTGGAAGATGCAGATATTGTATTTTGGATAGGTGAGGATCTTACACCGTGGCTTGAAAAGGGACTTTCGAGCCTAGCACAAGATTCTTCTATAATTTCACTATTAGGTGTTGATGGAATAGAGCTTCTTAGTTTCCGGGAGGGAGCGTTGTTTGAGGCGCATGACCATGATGACCACGATGATCATGATGACCATGGTAAGAAGAAACATGATGACCACGATGATCATGATGACCACGACGAACATGCTCACGGAGACCATGATCCACATGCCTGGCTGTCGCCACAAATTGCCAAGGTCTGGTTAAATGTTATTGCAGCTAAGTTATCTGAAGCTGATCCCGATAATGCTGGAAAGTATTTCTCTAACGCGAAATTGGCCAGAGATAATGTGGACTCGCTAGTATCAGAGGTAAATTCAATATTAGATCCAATAAGAGACAAGAAGTTTGTCGTTTTTCATGATGCGTATCAGTATTTTGAGAAGGATTTTGGCATCAGTGCTTCTGGCGCAATTTCATTGGGCGATGCTTCTGATCCAAGCCCCGCCCGACTTGCTGAAATTAGGAAAAGAGTGGTGGACGAAGCTGTAGAGTGTGTTCTAGCAGAGCCACAATATAAGCAGGGCCTTGTTATGGCGGTTGTAGAAGGCACCAATGCCAACACTGCTGTGATTGACCCCCTAGGAGTTAAATTAGAGTCTGGGCCAAATCTTTACGAAAACCTGATTCGAAACTTGGCAACCAACCTAGCCAAATGCTTCTAAACGAAAAATCGACCAACCCTCTCAATAAGGGGGTTGGTGATTTTACCTCTTTATCTCTGTTATGTCCCAAGGGCATAATTTATATGGATACAAATAAATTTGTATCTAGCTAGATTTTGTTAAGAAGTTGATCAGCTAAACTTTCTAAAAGTAATTTATTATCCTCGCCATATGCTGATAGTTTCGTTTTAATAACTTCAGATGAAAATGAAACAACGGTTCCAGGTGTAACGCAAACGGCTTTTGTGCTGTGGGTTGATTTACCTTTTACAAGTTCAGTAAATCCAAACATAGTATTTGGAGCGATCCCACTAACTTTTTCTTCTCTACCATTAAAGAAATGGACCGAGCCCTTCTGCAGTATAAAACACTTTTCGATTTCTTGTCCTATTTCAAATATAACTTGCCCAGGGACTATCGGTTCAATTGATCCACTCATTTATACACCTGATATTCTTTGACCTTCACTGGATATTTTTCGAAGATATCCCCCCTTGATCCATCTTTTAAGAGAAGCAGCATATCAAAAGTATCTTGGTCTATGCCGGAAGTACTCGTTAATACGTAGGTATCAGACTGGATTGCATCTAAAAACTCTGGATTGGTTGTAAATACATCCTCGCTAAAATTTAGCATAACAAGAATATTGCTTTTAAGTTGTTCGTCGCTTAAATTTTCGAGAGCCTCTTTTGTGACCAGGCCTGCGATGTGAAAGTCAACCCCCCTTTCCTGTAAAACATCTGCGACATTTGCTGAAATAAAGCCCGCAGCGCTATTTTCAGCGAGTTCGGCAAGAATTTCAGAGAGCTGCACCTCAACATCATTTTCCAATAAAGCACCTTTCACATATTCGATTCTTTCAACAGCTTTCAGCTGATAATCTGTAATACGGCTCAATACAGTTGCCAACTCTTTTTTATTGGGTAAAAAATTGTAGATTTGGACTAACTGAGATAAATCATCTGCGGAGTTAATGCCGCCTATTAATGCATTTATTGATTCATCAATAACTTTCTCAATCTCCATAAATTTTTTCGCACTTTTTGAATCTCCAACTAAGGTATCGGTCATCAAATTTATATGTTTCATCGCATTAATTTGTGAACTTTTATTGCCCCCCACAAGATTTGATATTGCAGATCTGAAGCCTTCAAAATTTTTAGTTAACTGATTATTTAAAACCTCGATCTTTGCGGTTTCCAGTTTATTATGATCAACTTTAAGTTCGGTCAAAACCCCAAATAATTCCAAACAGAGGATCATCAACTCAGACTGATTCGATCCATCAAGAAACTCTCCAAAATCAAAATCGGAAGACATCAATAAATACCTTGTGAGATTAGAGACTTAATTAATGCACCCAAGTTTTTATCGGTACCTTTAAGCAGTTTTTCGAGTTCTGAATAATTTATTATTGTCAAGTCGAGATCTGTTTCTCCAACTGCACTTACAACTTTTTCGTCTGCATCAATTAATTGTTTCAAACAAAAAAACTGACCTTTTCTTGCTAAAAAAGGTTTATTCTTCTTAGTTCCTATTTTTCCCGAAACCATACCGTTATTTATGAAGAAAAAGTGGTTTCCCAGAGGTATGGGATTACCTTTTTCTACTTTTATAATAGTAGACTGGAAAAGGTTTTTAATAAAAGTGCTATCAATTTTCATAATTTTTTGGCAGTTCAGTTTCGAGACTTATTTATACGTAATTTGAGTATCAAATCAATTTTTTATTCAAATATGGTATGATTTTTTTTGTTTTTTTTTGGGGAACCCGAAGATAATATAAATTAAAACATGGCTTTAAAAAAACAAGAAAAGCACACGAATCTTTTCATATTTAAAAGATTTGATGAACTGTTAGCGATTGAAAAAACTTTTCTCTCGAGCATTCAACCTTTAGATCAGATAATAAATATACCAGACCTCAAGAAGCCTGCTGTAGGAATTATACAGTTCAAATCGCGCGTTGTTATGCTAGTCGATCCCAGGCATATTATCAGAAAAAGAAAAAGAAAATCTGATACGCCAAAATTTGCAATCTTTGTTATTGATAAAAATTATGAATTTGCCATGCAGGTAGATGAAATCTTGGGTTTTTATACCCTTCTGGGGAAGCACAATGTTTCTCTTAGAAAATCTCAAGAATCAGTTTTTCAAATCGAAAACCTAGATGACTACGGATCGGTAAAAGTAATAGATGTCAAGAACCTGGAGCTAAATAATTCTTTAGAAGCTCCAAGAGAAAAAAAGTTAAGTGTAGGTGAATATGAGGTCGGTAAGACAAAAAAGACTTCTTTAGAAAAATACTTCACATTTTCTGTAGACAATGGGTTTTTTGCCTTTGATCTAGCCAAAGTAAGGAGAGTGTACCATAAGGATTCGGTTAGGATGATAGATAATAATCACTCCAAAGGCTTTTTTCTAGCAGACTTTAATGACCTAATTTGTCCAGTAATATCCGATGACAAAAGAAAAAATATATTTCAAGTTTTTGTTCCCAACAGTGACAAGGCAAACAATCAAGTGTTGGCTTTTGCGACCGAAGATGATTGCTCTGTTTCAGAGGTTGATCCGAACTCACTAAAGAAAATTTCAGCAAGAACTTCAAATAAAAACAATTGGGATTTTCGTAAACTTGGTCTGATATTTGAGGAGCATTCATTATATTCGTTTAGAGATACCAATAATAATCAGGTAAATATTGTTGATGTCAACTTACTGAATAAGTTCACTGAAAGTTTACCATTTTCTCCATTTAGATCTGTAAAGAGAGAGAGTGGGCAAAAAAAACTAGTGAAAAGCATAGTGATAAAGGAAGGAGACCTAAGTTTCATTTTTCCTTTAGGTCAGTTGCTTAAGGTCGAATTGATGAAATTGATAAATCTCAACAAAAATAGTAAAAAAAATCTTATGTATACAGAGTTCAATAGAAAAATATATAGCATGTTCAAATTGGATGCTGTCTTAGGTTTAAACAAGGCTAAGGATGCTCAACAGGCGCTATTTTTTGACTATAATCATCTCCAATTTTGTTTAATGGTTTCTTCCATAAGCGACATACAAATTGACTCAGCATTGTTGGAATCTCATGAATATCTTGATGCAAGGTTTATGGGGGTCGCTGCACGTAAACTGCAGGTAAGCGGGAAATCTGTGTATCTTCTAAATCAAGAAAACTTGAAGCAACGTCTCTTGGATATGTCTCAATGAAAATAGCAGTGGTTGACGATTCAAAATTTACAAGAATGGTTATTAAGCAGATATTGTGTAATTTGCCTAACTCTGATTTTTGTTGGGAAGCAGAAAACGGACAGGTTGCTTTGGAAAAAAATTCGCGAGATCCTGCTGATTTGATAATCTCAGATCTAGAGATGCCCGTTTTAGATGGTCTAGAACTTCTAAAAATGGTTATCGGTGGAGAATCTGAAACCAAGTGTTTGCTTATTAGTGCATTTCATAAATCGAATCAGCCTAAGATCATAGATGCCCTCGAAGCAGGCGCTGTTGGGTTTATTGAAAAGGGTTTTCTAGGAAAAGGTTTCGACATAAACAGTTTAAAAAAGGAAATCGACAGATACATAAATTTTTTAACTCAAGATAACATCTTAAAAAAAGAAATTAAGTTCATTGATCCGAAAAACAATCTAAAAAAATCCGATATTAGAACTAAAGCAGATTTTATATCCATAATAGGCTCTGCAGGTTCTTTGGGCCCTATGGAAAAAATTCTTGCACGTACAAATAAAATAGAAGTCCCAATTATTGTCGGTATTCATATCCCCTTTGGTGTAGAAAAAATTTTAATAAACCGGTTTAAAGCTGTTATTGATGAAATGACAAAATCCCTGAGTTTTGGAGGCCCATTACAATCTGGCAAGGTAGTTCTTTTGCGGGGAGGTTGCAATGCAAAACTGTCACGAAGTAGAGAAAAGATAGACATAGAATACGAGAGTCTGATATCGGAAAAAAGTTTTACCCCTAACTTAGATAATTTTCTGTTAAGTGCACATTTGATTGATCTAGTCTCTGATGTTATCGTGTTAAGTGGCTTGTGTAATGATGGTAGACAGGGGGTGAAGGAGCACTATAGACGAGGAGGTAGCGTTTACGTTCAGTCACCTGAAACATCCATTGCGAGAACAATGCCTCTGGCTATAATTAATGAAGGGTCTTACTCGGTGGTATCCGATCCGGAAAGCATAGGAGAACTTTTGCAAGAGAAATATTTAACAGCGTTATAGAGAATGGATAAAATCAAAAGTAGAAAAGTTTTAATAGTTGATGACAGCAAACTTATGCGTCTTCTTTTAAAGAACATTATCAATAGTATGGAGGTTTTCTCCGATATCTATGAAGCAGAAAACGGAAGAGAAGCTCTAAATCTATTAGAATTCAATAAAGTTGACCTAGTTCTTTTAGATATAGAGATGCCGGTAATGGATGGTGTCGAGGCGCTTAAAGAAATTAGATTGAAACATGATATTAAAGTAATAATTGTCTCATCTCTTGCTCAGCTTGGAAGTAGTTATTCTGTTAAAGTAAAGCAGTTATCTGCTGATGGAGTTATTGATAAACCGAGCGGAGCTGTTGATCCCTCATTAGCAGCAAAAAGAGGAAACGAATTAAGGGATATGATAAAAGGATTATTTGATTAAATTGGAAGAGTTAGAGGGTTGGATAGAGATTTTTTAAACGAAATATGGCTACAATTTGAAACCGAAGCGATGGAGCATTGCACCTCAAGCGAAGATCTTCTTCTTGACACCGAGTTTAATGATAGGGAAGCGATTAAAATAGACTCATTATTTAGAGCTTTTCACTCGTTGAAAGGACTTTTTGGCACAGTTGGACTTAATCAAACTCTTGAGCTGACCCATTTAATCGAAGATGTTATAGAAAAAATCAGATCTCTCGAAGTGCCACTTAATAGCCAAATTAGGGCTGCATTACTAAAATGTATTGACGTTTTGAAGATCATAATTGCATCATCTTCACAGCAAAGAAAAGAGATAGTCGACGAGAATTTAGATGTTGTAAAGCAGCTAATTGTTTCAATTGATGCGAAAGATTTTGATGAAAATGAAAATTTTAACGGCATTGTACTAAAAGACCTCGAGAAGCCAAATTCAATTTCTGACAAAAGTGAGAGATTTGCAACTGTAGATTTGGAGTCTCTTGATTTTTTGTTTAACAAAGTGGGACTAGTTTCTTCCCAAGTAAATGTTCTCAAGAGGATGGCAAAACTCAATCTGGACAGTGGACAATTTATCGAAAATATAGATAAATTAATAGACACTCTTCAAACCGAAGTAACTATCTTAAACCAATCAATTACCGATCTTAGACTAGTCTCAGTAAATTCTTTAATACGACGGTTGAAGAGAGATGTTTTTGAAACTGCGATAAGTTTAAACAAAAATGTTGAGTTTCGTGTAACGGGAGACAATGAGAGAGCAGATAGAACAATAATAAATGTGCTATCATCTGCCCTAATGCATCTTTTGAGAAATTCAGTTGATCATGGAATAGAAAAAAATGCTGAAAGAGGAGAAAAAGGAAACGGAAAGATTGGTCTTGATTTCAGTAAGGAGAAAGATGGTCTTTTAATAACAGTTTCTGATGACGGAAGAGGCCTGGATCGGTTAAAAATTGAAGAAAAATTACTTCAACTTAAGCTACTTTCGGGTGACGATATTAAGAATTTATCTAACCCTCAATTGTACGAATTTATTTTTGAGCCTGGGTTTTCAACAAAAAGTCATGTAAGTGAAACTTCTGGAAGGGGAGTCGGTTTAGATGTAGTTAAGAAAAATATTTCTTCGCTGGGAGGGATGATAAACGTTGTTTCTGATGTTGGTATAGGAACAAAGTTTTTTTTAAAGATACCGAACATAGCAAGTACAGAAGATTGTCTAGTTTTAAGTGATCTAAAGACTATCTACGCTTTTCCAACAAAATCCATACTTTGGATTAGGAGTGTTGTGCAAGTTGACTTTCAAAAGCATTCTACCATCCGAAGCATCGTGTACGAAAAGAATATAATTCCCGTGCATAACGCGCATGTGTTATTTGGTAATTTAGCTGAAAATAAAGATGGTTTGGACGAGAAGATAATTTTGATTAGTATGAACGAGAAAGCTTTTGCTTTAAGCTACAATGGCAAAATTACCTATTCTGAACACGTATTTGATGAGCCTGATCCGTTGGTATCAAAGTTACCTTTTGTATCTGGCACTACAGTAGATCAAGATAGGAACATTATCTTCAGAGCAAACATAGAAAAGTTATTTGAAATAAATGAAAGAGCTGCCTGATAACGAAAAAAATATATTTATTGTAGGTTTTTGGGGGGATACTTGGATTGCTTCGGAACCACAAAAAATTGAAAAAATTCAGGAGGGAAAATCCAAAGGCAAAGATTTAGTTGCTTTTTGTAAAAGCAAAAAATATACCGGCTTGAAGCAAAAATATTCTTTGTTGAGGGTTGATGGCAAAGTGGTTCCGTTGGAGAACAAACCAACTCAAGAAAGTGGTTATATTTTGTCTTATGCAATGGGTTCCGCGCAACACCTAGAAAAAAAATACAAATTTATTAGTCTTAATAATCAAAGAGTAGCAATTTTGATTTTGTGATTGAAGTAATAGAATGATTTATAACCTAACAGATTTAATGCAAAAGACTGGTCTAAACCTAGATAAAAAAAGTATTGCTTTGTTAGAAAAAGAAAAAGAAGTTCAGTCACTTACTCCCTATTTTATTCATGATGTTGCGCATCTGTTTACTAATCCCGAAAGCTATTTTTTCAGAAATCTTTCTCACTTTGAACTTTTAAAAAAAATGTCAACCGAGAAAACAAGCATTTGGTTCGCTGGTTGTTCTACGGGGCAGGAGGTTTACTCTGCGTCATTGATTCTCTCTTCAATTAAGAATAAAATTTTAGTAGGAACTGATTTAAGTAGAAAGCATATAGATAAGGCTGTATCAGGATCATTCTTTGTTTTTAGAGAATCTGAAATTAATACCTTAGAGAAATATAAGAACCTTCGCCAATGTCATTTACACACTAATAAAAACAAGAAAAGTGTGGATGTCAAATTTTCATCAATAAGAAAAGAGGGAATTTCATTCGATATTCACAACCTAATGGATGGTCCTTACAGTAAGGGCTTCGATGTGGTTTTTTGTAGAAACGTCTTATTGCATATGACAATAGTGGGAAAAAAAAAGGCGTTGTGTTCGTTAAAAGATGGAGTGAAAGTAGGTGGAATCCTGATATTAGGCGATACAGATCCGCATATTTTTGAAGACAATTGGGAAAGAGAAAAATATCAAAATGTAATATTTTGGAAAAAAAAGTGGTAAATCTCTCTGTTGTTTAGATTTTGTGTTGATGTACCATTAGCAGTAAACTAACCTGATTAGTACAAAAAAAGGACGTTGAAATGAGAGTATTAGCAAAGTCGCTCCTTGATCTTATTCCACTGGCTGTAGTAACAATTATAATTTCAGTAATTGCCAGTCAGAGCCTGGAAGAATTGTCAATTAACTATAACGAGATTATCACGGAGGATTTGTCAGTAGTGGCTCAGTTGAATGATGCTAGTAAGGCTATAGACAATTGGAAAAGTTCAATAAATGAGGGTATCTTAAATAGTTCTGAAAATCCAGATGTAGCGTCCCAGAATTTTGAAAAACTATCGGTAGAAAAAAACAATCTTTTGAAAAATCTAGACGGCTCCATTGATATTTTAAAGAGCAAGAAGGCGCGGTTTTATGCGGGAGATAGTGAAAGCAGTCAACAATCAGAAAATGAATCAGAGCCAATAGAGAGTGAGGAGAATATAAAGCTTCAAATAGAGAGTCTAGAATTTCTGAAGGAGAATAATTTAGGCACAATTGAAACCCGTTCCAAAAATATCCAGAGCATGACACAATTCAGCGCACTTTTTCAAAGAGATTTGTTGTTTTCAATGAATTCGAGTGTGCAAAAAGCTCTTACAATTTCTATGGAGGGTACCCTCAAATCACTTGAAATTACTAATAACTTTCAAACAGATTTTGATGCGGTAACTGGCGATGTAAAGGAAATTAGCACTAACGTTGGGGCATTCCCTAGCATACCCATTATCTTATTGGATATAAATTCTGTTTTTCAAGAAATAAAGACTATCCAAGATGATTTAAGTTTTAGTTTCGGTAAATACATGCAAAAAAGCGATGAGTTGGTAAAAGAACTGAGGGAGAAAATCGAGCAAGCAAAATCCCTAAATACTTACCTATCGGAATTGGAAGGAAATTTTAGAGCTAATTATTTGGATAAAGAAAGTTACAAGAACGTTTTTGATAAATATTTTAATGGAAATTACTCTAACAGACTGAGTGCTCCTATTAATAAATATACTGGTTTTTACGATCAATTTACAGATGCCTTGTTAAGAGACGATAAGCGACTAAGGCAACTAAAAATAGAAAAGTCGATTTTGTTTTCCAACCTAGCAACGGCCTCTACTACTATAAATTCCATAATTGCAGACATACGAAAAAATATTGATGCCAAATCTGCTGAAAATCAATCTTTGACCAACGAAAGAATAGAAACAAACTGGACCCTCTCTATATTAGGACTTTTGGCCGCTCTAGCCATTGGCTTTGTTGTAGCAAGGCAGACAATTATTAATCCAATGAGAGAGTTTACTAATATAACCAATGATATCGCTCATAGCGGAGACTTTTCTAAAAGAATAAAGGACCCAGGAAGGGATGAGATAGGAGAGGCAGGAAAAGCCGTTAATAATATGCTTGAGATAACGGAGAAAGCGTTCAAAGATATACAAGTTCTCTTCACAAGCGTTTCATCGGGGGATCTTATGGCAAGGCTGCCATCAGGCTATAAAGGAGACATCGAGGAATGCGCTCTACATATCGAAAAATCGTTGGAAAAGCTGTCTGTAACTCTTAAAGACATATTGATGGATGTAGATCAAATTGCAACCGCCGCTTCTCAAGCAGGTGATGCAGTTGGTCAGGTTGCAGAAGGTGCAAAAGCGCAGGTAGAGGCTACTCAAGATATTCAGGAAAAGGTTAGGGACTCTGGCGATCTTCGGGAACTTGTTGAAGATAGTACAAAAAAAACTGGCGAAGCCGCTTTAGAGGCATCTAAAACTGCAAAGAAAGGCTCAGATGAGACGGAAAAGATGGTTGAATTAGTGAACGAGGTTTCGCAAAATAGTGGAAAGATAGCAGAAATTTCATCGCTCATTGAAGAGATCGCTCAGCAAACCACGATGTTGGCCCTTAATGCTTCAATCGAAGCTTCGAGAGCGGGGGAAGCAGGCAGAGGTTTTTCGGTTGTAGCTACAGAGGTAGGTAAGCTCGCTGATAGATCATCACAGTCGGTAAAGGATATTGGATCATTAACTAATGATGCCATGGAAAAAGCAAATGATAGTGTTTCTAGAATGGACAAAGTTAAGTCAGAAATGGAGAACATCAATGACTTAATTAAGAACATTGAGAGTATGATGCTAACGGTTGATAAACATACTGGTCAACAAAAAGAGGTCGCATTAGCTGTTTCTAGTGCAATAAATAATCTTGAGCGAATTGGAGAGTCTAATGCGGTCTCTTCTGAGGAAATTACCGCCTCAATGGTAGAACTATCCAAGATTGCGGGTAACACACGTGAAAAAATCAATTTATTTTCTTTGGATAATACGACAATTGATGATGAAATAGACGAAGCTAAAACTGATATTCCAGCTAAAGAAGATAAGTTCGATTTAAATAAAGCTCTTAAGGATGCTACTGAATGAACATTAGTAGACCTCAGCTTGCGATATCCAGCTGAAATAACAACATCACGGAAGAAGAATTTATTTTGAAAGCTCATCGAGTATTGGGCAGGATGGTCTATCATCTCCGTTACAACAATTGACTAAGTGGCTTAACTCTTCCCTTAGAGAATGAAACTCCTTGAGCTTTTCATCTATGAAAGCGATTTTGGCAAGTGTAAGTTTTTTAACTTCTTTGCTGGATCTATTTTTATCCTGATATAAAGAAAGAAGCTCTCTACATTCCTCAATACTAAAATTGAAGCGTCGTGCCTTCCCAATGAAGTTTAATTTTGCTACGTCATCATTAGAATAGCTTCTATAACCAGACTGAAGGTTTCTCGCTGGCTCTACCATTTTTATATCAGCGTAATACCTGACTGTTTTAACAGATAGTCCCGATAATTTTGCCGCTTGACTAATATTCATAAATAAACTCTTTACATTCCAGTAACAGGAAGCTTTATATTACAAATAAAAAGAGGTCAAGATGTCAGAACTAGCCCAAAAAATTGATATTAATTGGTATTGCAAGCACACGTGGAGACGTGCGTCTTACAATACGATGTGGTGCCTTATGGGCTGCTCCATTGGAGATTTTGGAACAATAGCGTATTTTCAATTTATGGGTATTGCCTGGCCGGTTTTAGCAATTATGACGCTTGCTATTATTAATGGCTTGATTACATCGATCTTGCTTGAAACCGTCATTCTATTTCGACAAATGCCCTTTAAGGCAGCTTTTCAAACAGCTATAGGTATGTCACTTATTTCTATGATATCGATGGAGGCTGCCATGAACTTAACAGATTATATTGCCACTGGAGGTGCAAAATTGACATGGTGGGTGATACCGCTAATGCTAATAGTCGGGTTTATAACGCCTCTTCCTTATAATTACTGGCGGCTTAAAGCATTAGGAAAAGCATGTCATTGAAATGAAAAAGTTTGCGATTTCAATATCATTTGGGTTTTTTGTTTTAGGAAGTATTTTTTATTTTTCACCAAGTGTATTTTTCGATGACCCCCTTATGGCTGACATTTCTCTTAAGCCAAACGATACAGACTTGGTCGATTTAGGCAAGTTAGTTTATAAAAATAATTGTGCTTTATGTCATGGCGTTAATTTGGAGGGTCAGGAGCGATGGAGACAACCGGACGCCAACGGTTATATGCCGGCACCTCCGCATGATGAAAGTGGTCATACATGGCATCACCCGGATGAGTATCTCTTTTTAATGACTAAATACGGGTTAGAGGAAGTTATTGGGCAAGAATATCCTAATAACATGCCTGCATATAATGACGTTTTGTCTGACCAGGAAATAGTTGCAGTCTTATCATTTATTAAGAGCACCTGGAGCACAAGAATTAGACTGCAACATGATAAAATTAACAAAATAAGTAAAGAAAAGAGATAGTATGTTTAAGAAAATCATAGCAATTTTTATATTATTAACTTTACCAACAAAAGCACTTTCACATTCACCCCTTAAGCAAGCAAATCCGATGGACGGAGCTTTATTAACAAAGGCTCCTACTGAGTATAAAATGTTATTTAAATCTCCTGCTAAACTGATAAAGTTTGAGATCTTCCAAAAAGTTCAAAGTGAAACTAAAAAATCTCCTCTATTGAAAAGTCTTTTAAAAAACTCAGATGGGAAGCTGGTAAAATTAAATTATAAATCTTCTTTAGTTTTATCCGAAAGTCACTTAATAAAGTTACCCAAGATAAATTATGGCTCTTATGAAGTTCGTTGGCGCGCTATGGGGGAAGACGGCCATGTTTTAAAAGGTATCCTCACTTTCGAAGTTAAAGGCAAATAAAGAAAATGGAAATTTGGGCTATTTTAGCGCCTCTTTTTAAAGTTTTACTATACGTCCTATCTTTCCTAGCGGTGGGTACAGGCCTCTTCATTTTTCATTTCCGGTCTTTGCTTTCAGCCCCCACTTATTCATATTGCAGAAAATTAGTGAGTAGATCATCACTTACTGGTTTTATCGTTGCGCCATTCCTACTACTAATAACCGCGGGAAATATAGGTGGGGACTTGCAAAGCTCGATTGAACCCCTAATGATTAGAATAGCCTTGTCATCGAAGGCCGGCCAGTCTGTTTTGGTTCTTTTTTTTGGTTTTTTAATAGTTTTCTTTTGGATATCCTTTTTCCATAAGCAAAGCTTACTCCCAGGAGCTTTAGGCTTCGCTCTAATACTTTTATCATTCTCACTATACGGGCACTCCACAATAAATGGATTTAGTTCACAGTTACTTATTGTCTTACACCTCGGTACTATTTCTTTTTGGGTAGGTTCTTTTTTACCGCTCCGTTATTCTACTCGGGGAAAAATGGAAGAAGAAAATCTGTTTCAAGTAGCACATCGATTTGGGGTCTATGCTGTCTATTACATTGGGCTCTTGCTAGTCTCTGGCTTAATTCTGGGGACAATTTTGGTTGGTGGTATAGAGCAGCTGCTGACCTCAGATTATGGAAAAGCTTTTTTATTAAAACTGGGTTTTGTAACAATTTTGCTTGGCCTTGGTGCGCTTAATAGGTTTCGGTTAGTACCAAAACTTGAAAACAATAATTTTTCTTATGCTATGAAATTACGGAAATCAATTAATATAGAGATCGGCATATTATTTATAATTTTGGTAATATCTAGTTTACTAACAACTTCCATAGAGCTACCCTTGAAGTAGAATTTTAGAGCAAGGTTAGAATGGCTTCTGGAGAAAATATAAAAACGTATTTCAATGGTGCGTGGCATGATGGGGATAAGTATATTCTGCGAGCTGCAGATCATGGGACGTGGTTAGGATCAAGTGTCTTTGATGGAGCGCGTTTTTTTGAAGGTGCTACGCCTGACCTACTTTTACATTGTGAACGAGTAAATAATTCTGCAAAGGCAATGATGCTTGATCCAATTGTTACACCAGAGGAGATGGTAGGAATAATAAAAGAGGGGCTTAGCGCGTTTGATAAAGCTACGTCAGTTTATATAAGGCCAATGTATTGGGCTCTTGACGGGGGCGAGTCGTTAGTTCTGCCTAAGGAAAATAGTACGGCTTTTTCGATCTGTCTCGAGCAAATTCCAATGGCAGCTGCAATTGCATCTGCGACGCTCAGCCGAACCAAATTTAGAAGACCTGTTCTAGAAGATAATGTGGTGAATGCTAAAGCAGGATGCTTATATCCAAATAACGCGCGAATGTTAGCTGAAGCAAGATCGAAAGGATTTACAAATGCCTTAGTTGCTGATGCGGCTGGTAACGTTGCCGAGACAGCAACAGCCAATATTTTTATGGTAAGAGATGGGGAAGTACTTACTCCTATTCCAAATGGCACCTTCTTAGCCGGTATAACTAGGGCTAGACACATTCAAAACTTAAGAGAGTATGGAAAAAAAGTTTCGGAAACTGTGCTCACATTCCAAGATTTTGAAGACGCTGATGAAGTATTTATGACAGGAAATATGACGAAGATAATGCCCGTGACTGCGTTCGAAGATAAAAATTATCAAGTTGGTTCTGTAGCGAAGTTGGCGAGAGAATTATATTGGGATTGGTCACGAACTCAGACACTTTGATTATCTGACTGTACTCTTTCTCTGTACCAGGTGTAAATTCCTGCCCCGACAATAATGGTGGCCCCAATTATCAAACTTTGTGTCGGATATTCAGTAAAGAATATCATTCCGAGGCAAGCGGAGAAGACTAAGTCAAAATAAGAAAATGGAGCAAGAAGAGACGCCTCAGACTTTCTGAGTGCTAAAATAAGGCAATAATGGCCTAAGCCACCTAGAGTTCCTAGGAGAGTGAAATAAAAAATATCAGCCAGCTCAATTTTTTGAAAATATGGAAATAAGATTAATGTGGAAACAACAGTTCCTACTAAACCAGCATAAAAAAAGTTTGTTTTAGGATCCTCCTCTGTACCGAGATGGCGTGTTGAAACTGCATAACCCGCGTAGCATAACGCGGATAACAGAGGGAAAAAGCTAGCGATTAAAAAGGTGTCTGTTCCAGGTTGTATGATAATTAATGCCCCAACAAAACCAACAGCAACACCTAACCATCGTTTTACCCCCACCATTTCACCGAGAAAAATTACTGATAGAATAACTACAAATAATGGTGCGGTCTGAAAAATGGCCATAGTTGCGGCTAAAGATAAATTAGCAAAACCGGCAAAAATAAATATGGTTGCACCAAAAAGTAGCGCAGATCTGAAAAGGTGGATTTTTATCCTCTTTGTTTTCACAACAGTTTTTATACTTCTATTGATCACCAACACTGTTAATATAGTTTGGCTAAGATATCGAGCCCAAACCACCATTACAATGGGGTATTGAAGAGCCATTCCCTTGGCAAGAGCATTCATGCACGCAAACATTAATATGGCACACAGAAAAAGCGGTATGCCTCCAAAATTTAATTTCAATCGTAATCCTTCTGAGGGTTAAATTAGCTGCTTGGTAATCTGATTAAATACAACAGACATTTGCTTTATGTTATTTGCTATTATAGGTTTGGGTTCCGAACTGAGGCATACTATCGAGAGCTCGTTGTCAAAATCAATCCAAATCCACTGGCCATGAATACCAAGTCCAAAAAGAATGTTCTTTGATTTGTAAGGCCTATACCATTTTGATCTGTATAGTCCTTCTGGAAAGATATCATAGTGTCCATCAATATTGAACTTTTTATCAGAGACTGAGTTAAGTATATCTTTGATCCAGTTCTCTGGAAACACCTGTACACCCTGGTCATTTTTTCCATAATTTCGAACCATTTCACATATACTCATGATATCGTTTGCGGATATACATATCCCACCTGCAGCTCTTGACGTACCCATCTTGTCAAGTGTTACATAGGCGTCATTTTTTGCGACCAAAGGTTTCATTAGTTTTTCATAAAAGTAATGCGCGTATTTTTTACCGGTACATATCTCTATTATAATTCCCAGCATGTCAGTGTTTGTTGAATGATATTCAAACTTCTCACCATGCCTGTGCGTATTCTTTTTCAAACTTAAAAGAAATGATTTTAAATGTGACGTATCATCTACGTCTTGTGGGTTCCAACCGGTTGATTGTCGGTAGTCAAGAAAAATTCCCGATGTTGCTTCATAATCCTCTATGAAATTTGAAGAAACGCTCATGTCTAACAAATTGCGTATCGACGCGTCTTCGAAAGCACTCCCTTCTGCCTCTGGCAAAACCTGCGATACCAAAGTCTCTTCAGTTATTAAACCTTCTTCTATTATGCAGCCGATAAGTAATGCGGTCAGTGACTTGGATACAGAAAATATTATGTGTGGTGTCGAAGATGAACAATAGCGAGAATGCCACTTGTAAACATTTTTACCCCTATGAGAAACTTGAAAGGCATCTACCGTTGTTTGATGTAGGAACTCGTCCAATTCCGTGTCCTCATTTTCTTTTAATTTTACGGTAAGGTTTCTATTCTTCGACAAATTATCCTGTACACCCGAACCTTTTTTCCAATTAATAGATGCCGTAGGCATTATTTCTCTCACTTTAGAAAACGCCTCTCTATTGAATGGCGCCAGTCGCCAGTTACCTAATGTAGCTTGAGAATCTTCCAATTTTATTCCTTTGATGGTAAAAAAGCGTTATAATTTATTACAGGGCAATTTGTTCAGCAGCAAGAAAATTAAATATTTTTGTAAGAAATTATATGAGGGAAGCTAGTCAGAATTTATGATAACGGTTTATAGAAACTCAGTCCAATCGTGGGAAATCGATCAAATGGGCCACATGAATGTGCAGTTCTATTTTGAAAAAGCGCTTCAAGGGTGTGTGGTGCTTTGGAATAAATTAGGGATTGATGGGCAAGCAGTTGAGTTGGGAAATACTGATCTATCGCTCGCTCGAGCACATATTCGTTTTCTTAAGGAACAAAAACCAGGAGCTCCATTTTTCTTGAAAGCGGGAATAGTGGAATTCGCAGATACCGAAGTAAAGCTTTATTTAGAAATGATTGAAACGATTACACAGCAACCCGTTGCTGCTTTCAACTTCCAATTTTTATGGACGATCAAACCTTCGGTTAAAGTAAAACAGAATTTTTCTAAAGTATTTGAGGATTTAAAAGTTGATATTCCAAGCTATGGTCAAACAAGAGGGTTATCTCTAGAAAAGGAGCCCTTACTATCTCTCTCGCAAGCTTCACAGAAAAATATGATTGACTCATTTGAAGCAGTTATTCTTCTGAGGCAATGTGATAATAGGAGTAAGATTAAGCCGTCTGCTTACATGGGTATAGTATCGGACTCCACTCCTCACTTGTTAGCTTATACAGGCACTATAGATGAAAATGGTATGACCAATATTGGTAGCGCAGCACTAGAATATAAGTTCGATTTTTTCGAATATGTTCGCTTGGGTGCGCACTTAAAAACGAAGTCGGGAGTTCAATCATTGTCTAATAAGACTTTCGTTTGGCAGCACTGGATATTCAATGTTGAGACCGGTAATCCTGTTGCTCTGGCAAGCGCTGTGGCTGTTACTATGGATCTTGAGGCTAGGAAGTCTATTCCCATTCCACCAGAAATGTCTGAGGCATTGAATAAACTAATTTTATAAAAGGTTTCCAAAAATGAAATTATATTACCATTCAACAAGTAGTGCCTCTTTGCGCGTTCTGATTTTTTTAAGCTGTAGGGATGTTCCTAAAAGTACCGTCAACTTAGTTGAGACTGGAATAGAGTTTGATAGCCGTGGAATACCGATTTGGACCATTCCTAGTGATGATGAAGAATTCAGAAAGCTAAAGACAAACGATTACAAAGCCCTAAATCCTGAAGGAAGAGTGCCACTTCTTTTACTTGAAGACGGTAAAAAAATGACTCAGACGGGAGCGATTATAGATCTTATAGATGATCTTCTGGACGACCCGTCTCCTTTAGTTCCTGATGATACTTTTTTAAAAGCTGAGATGAGAAGAATTCAATGGATTGTGGCCGCTGATACCCAACCCTATCAAAATATTCCCTTTATTATTCAAGCAATGGGTGAGTGGGGAATGAAAAAAGCGGAGCCCATTAAGCATCCCTTGAGAAAGCATTTTATCAATCGTGAGTTTTCAGCTATAGAAAAAATTTTAGAAAGTGTTTCGGGCAAATTTTGTGTTGGAGACTCTGTCTCTTATGCGGACTGTTTCCTAATTCCTCAAATAAGAAATGCGCTTGCTTCAGATATTTCTTTAAAAAGAGATTTTCCAAATGTGAATAAAGTGTGGGAAAATATGCTCGCTTTGCCAAACGTACTCAACATTTTTGAGGAAGCAGGGGGAATAATTCAGCCAATTGTTGTAGATGAAGAAAAACTAAAAAAATATGTAGAGTAGGAACAAAATGGAAAAAACAGAAAAGCATGTTATATGGCAGCCAAAAGAAGAAATCTATAAGGCTGGAGATAGACCAGAGGGAGCCTATCTAATAAAGTCTGGATTCGTTTATATTTTTTCACCTGGAGGACTTAAACTTAGCAGGCTAGGCGTAAATGAAATATTTGGTGATGCGTCCCTTGTTTTAAAAAAACCACGTTCTGTTACTGCAATAGCCGGTGAGCACGAAGTTCACGCGCTTTTTCTCCCTGCAAGATCAATAGATAGTTTTTTACAGAAAAATAAGGTTATCTCAGCCCTCTTTAGAAAAACACATTTAAGACTCATAGATTCTAATACCCAAAGTGAAGAATTATCTAAGGATTTGGAGAAGCTAATGGCAATGGTGAAAAAAAATGAAGTTATATCTGAGGGTGTTACCAAACTGGTTGAACAAATGAGGAAGAAAGTAAACAAGACACTTTTAGAAGATTAAATTTATTGTCCAAATAAAGGGAAAAAAAAGTATAATGTGTAGGCTAAAATACAAGCAGGTATGGCCGAATAAAATGTTGCCAAAATAGCGGCTTTAGGTGCTATTGCTATCGCGGGGAATAAAGCATCGCCGTCGTTTGATATGGCGTTTCCTAAAAGAGCACTGAAAGGTATCATTCCATTGATAAAAAGAGTAGTGATCAGTATTTGGGGGCCACATCCAGGAACAAACCCAATGATTATGGCCAGCAAAGGAGCCAGGAGTCCTATGGTTTTAAACATCATGTTCAAATCCAGGGGCGTCAGAAATATGAGGTAATCATAGGCTAAATAAGCAGATAATACCCAGATTGCGATAAAACTTGTTTCCTCTGTAACACGAACGAGTGGTTTATCTTTTGGGTTAGTCATGGTTTTGATTTTTGAATTTGACCAAATCAAAATGCTTGTGACCATTCCAACAATTGCGATAAGTTGTGGAAAAATGCCAAAAAGTTTTTCAAGGTCGTATTGAAGTAATTGAAGAACTCCAAGACCAAATCCTGGAACTATTAGAGAGGCGAAGAGAATGTCGCGCTTCCTATTCTTACCAATGGTAGGAACTTCTTTTTTTATATTAATTGCCTTTTCTCTATGTGAGAAAGTAAGAAAGTTATCAGCGACATAGCCCGTTATAATGCCAGCGATCAGAGTAAGGGGAAGAACTAAAATTGCAATATCTGGTCTAACGGCGATTAATAAAAATGCGGCGTCACCCATTGTTGCGGTTAGCGTGGCTATCACTGCGCTAAACGAAACGTTACCTGAAGTATAGGCCGCTACGACAACAACCGCACCACCGCAACCTGGAGTCGCGCCAAGTAGCGCAGCTATAGGTATTTGAAAGTTTGACGATTCTTTTAGAAAATTACCCATATTGAAATTGAATTTATTTTCTGAAAAGTAAAAGATAGATAGGGTAATCGCAACAAAAGCAGCTACCTGAACATATGCGTCGGTAACCAAGCCTCTTGTAATCTCGCCTAACTCTCCTGGAAGGGCAGTCAGTATGAGCAGTAAAAGGGCAACGATATATTTTTTCCTAATCGAATAAATCAACTTAAAACTTTCCCTGAAATCTTTTACTTGATAATGATTATCACTTGCAAGAGAAATAGTGTTTAAATTCAAGTTTTCCATATTTTTTTTAATATGACTTTTTTAGTCATATTAATGGTTGACAAAGGTTACTATATTAGTCATCTTTAAATCCGACTGGGACCGTCAGAATTAAAATAGAAGGATTTAGTTAATGAAAAAACTCATCGTTATGATTGTTGCGGTATTTGTAGTTACAGAGGTAGCAGCACATCATTTTTACTCAAAATTTCCAATAACCCTAAAAGGTTACTCTGGAGATAAGACAAATTCAGTCGCCTACACTGGGCAGATTGCAAGGCATGTTTTACATGACTCTCTGAAAAAACTCGCTGGCAAGGGTGATGGAGGATCTAACGCTGCTGAAGTTGAAGCGCAGATGATGAAATATTTCAAGGGCAGCAAAGAGAACCTTAACATTATAGCACCTAAGACAAAAGGTGACTTTAAAATCATGCAAACGAAGCTAAATGAAATCAGCAAGGGTAAAAATTTGTCTGGAAAGACCTACAAAGGTGTTATAAACGGATGGCCTGGTCAAATGACAGGACCAGAAGTAATAGAGTTTATGATTAAAAAAGCCGCTCAAACGAAAGGCGGATTTGATCCCTCTACAGGATATAACTACCCTCAATTGATTTCCAAGTTTGCCATGGGTGCTGTTTTTTATAACCAAGCAGTTGACAACTATCTAGATGAGAAAATGGCTCCGGGATCAAAAACAAATGACAAGCCATATAAGGACGGAGCTTATTACACCTACAAAGAGCACGCTTGGGATGAAGCATTCGGTTATTGGGGCGCTGTTTCACACGGTCTTGGTCTTAATGCAAAGCAAAACTACAACATCACCAAAATGAAAGATATGGCTGCGGCAGACCAAAACAAAGATGGTATGGTAGATCTCAAGAGTGAAATGAACTTTGCTCACGCGTATTATGCATCAAGCTTTGACAAGGGTGGTAAGACAAATTACTACAACACAGTTACCCAGGCATTTTTAGACGGTAGAAAATTGATCGCAGGTGCAAAAGGTGAAAAGCTTTCTTCAGCAGAAAAAGCTGCATTACAGGGTCATATTGCTGTCATTAATTCGAATTGGGAGAAGGTCATTGCCGAGTCTGTTTTTAAGTATGCTGGTTCAGTATATAAAGACATTGTAAATCTTGAAAAAAATTATTCAGATAAGGCTTTCTCCACCTATGCAAAACATTGGGGAGAACTAAAAGGTTTTGCAATGGCTCTTCAGACTGGCAAATCAAACTTAGGTGAAACAGCCGTGAAACTCAACAGGCTCACAGGTATGGGACCAGTTCTTATGAACGCTTCTCAAGTAACTGGTGTAGATTCCTCAGGGAATTACATCAAAGAAGAAGCTCAGTCTTGGGGTGAGTTTAAGCTACATATGCTTAAGATCCAAAAGCTGATGGTCGAAAAGTTTGGTGTCAAAGCAAAAGGAAACGT
This sequence comes from uncultured Alphaproteobacteria bacterium, assembly GCA_902524845.1. Taxonomy (GTDB): domain Bacteria; phylum Pseudomonadota; class Alphaproteobacteria; order Rhodobacterales; family Rhodobacteraceae; genus CACIJG01. The sequence goes on along the minus strand of CABZEW010000004.1, from coordinate 713 downwards.
CAAAGGTAGGAAGCTCTGATAGCGCGGAAAACGACTAAAAGAGCTTTCCTTCTCCAGCTTTCCCCCGGATTTCCCAGTCACGGGGGAAAGTACCCTCAAAACTAGATAGGTAGAATGAGAAATAAGAATAGATGTTAGAGTATATTGGCGATATTTTCCATCATTTTGTTGACCCAAAGAAAAGGGTTTTCCTCGGATATATTGGTTTGTCTATTGTAATAGCTCTTTTTTGGTTGGTCTTTTTTAGGAAAAAGGGGTTAAAGTCAGCATTTTTTAAAGTCTTTGATAAAAAAATACTCCTATCAGGTTCTGCTATTTCTGATTACAAAATGTTTCTAATTAATAGAGTTCTAATGTTGGTATTATCACCATATCTTTTGACTCAGTTAGCGGTAGCAACATTTTTTTATTATTCCCTTTTATCTCTGCCTGTAAGTGGTTTCCTTTCCTCCCTAAACGGTACACCGACTGTTATAGTTGCAACATTGTTCACATTCGTGTTCTTCACCTTTGACGATTTTACCAAATATTGGGTACATAGGTGGATGCACAAGTGGCCCGTACTGTGGGCACTTCATAAGGTTCACCATTCGGCTGAGACATTGAATCCAATCACCGTATACAGAACTCATCCCCTCGAAGGAATTTTATTTTCACTCAGGGGAGCATTTTCGCAGGGTATCGTGATTTCAATGTTCTTTTTTATGTTTGGA